>JAHDHB010000658.1:786-2791 GCA_020631545.1 Saprospiraceae bacterium
GCCCAAAATGTGAGTATGAGGAAGCTTATGGCGATCAATGCGAAAAATGTGGCAGTTCGTTGAGTCCTACGGATTTGATTAATCCAAAATCTACGCTTAGTGGTGATAAACCTGTTTTAAAATCGACAACACACTGGTTTTTGTCTTTGGACAAGCACACCGATTGGATGAAAGATTGGATTGAAACGGGGAAATTGGAAGGGGAGCAACATCATGATCCGAAGGAATGGAAGAATCATGTCCTTGGCCAATGCCGCTCATGGATTACTGATTTACAGCCTAGAGCGATGACTAGGGATTTGGATTGGGGCGTCGATGTACCGCAAGAATTAGAAGGAGCGGAAGGCAAGAAGTTGTATGTTTGGTTAGATGCTCCCATTGGCTATATCTCTGCGACCAAGCAGTGGGCTTTGGATAAGGGGAAAGACTGGGAACCTTATTGGAAAGATAAGGACACTAAGTTGGTACACTTCATTGGTAAGGATAATATTGTATTCCATTGCATTATTTTTCCAGCTATCTTGAAGGCTGCTGGGGACTATATTTTGCCTGATAATGTGCCGGCCAATCAATTTATGAATCTACAAGGCGCCAAGCTTTCAACTTCTCGAAATTGGGCGGTTTGGGCGCATGAATACTTGGAAGATACCAAAGATACGATTACGAATCATGTGGATGTCCTACGTTATGTCCTCATTCGACATATGCCGGAGCTTAAGGATAGTGAGTTTACTTGGGAAAGTTTTAAGGAGTTGAATGATACCGATTTAGTTGGTAAACTTGCGAACTTTATCAATCGAATCATTGTCTTGACGAATAAATATTACCAAGGAGAAGTCCCTGATTTTGACCGCAAATTGCCTGTCATTTCTTCGGAAGGTGAAGCATCTACTTATGATGCGCAACTAGCAGAAATCTTGAAAAAAGTAAAGGAATGCGCATCGTTTATTCAGCAATATGATTTCCGTGGAGGACTTAAAACGGTGATGGCTTTATCGAGTTTGGGGGATCAATTTTTACAAAACAATGCGCCTTGGAAAACCGTCAAAACCGATCCTGAAAACGTTAAAACAGTCTTGCATTTAGGGCTTCAGATTGTAGGCGCTTTGAGTGTCATTGCTCAGCCTTTCATCCCTAATGTAGCGGATAAAATCCGAGGATTATTGAAACTGCCTACGCTTGTGAATGGTGATTGGAATGCCTTGGAAGACAAGCTTTCGAAAGGCTTGTCTATTGTTCAAACAGGTTCCGTTATCAACAAACCTGCTCATTTGTTTACTAGGATTGACAATAAAATCATCGAAGAACAAATCGCAAAGCTAGGCCAAGGACAAGAGGAAGAAATCAAGTACCCAGAACTTCGTGAAGAGGCTACCTTTGAGGATTTCATGAAGATGGACATTCGTACAGGAACGATTCTCGAAGCAGAAAAGATGAAAAAGGCCAAAAAACTGCTTAAACTGAAAGTAGATATTGGTTTTGAGCAACGTACCGTCGTTTCTGGTATCGCCGAATTTTACCAACCCGAAGATATTATCGGACAGCAAGTTGTGCTCCTAGCGAACTTGGCTCCTAGGAAACTAAGAGGTGTTATGTCAGAAGGGATGATTTTAATGGCGGAGAATGAGAAGGGAGAATTGGCCTTTGTAAGCCCAAAAGATGGGTTTGGAAATGGGTTTACGGTGCGGTAGGATTTGAATGGAGGATGTTTTAAAGATGATAAAGAAACTTCAAGGGATAGACGATTCTCTTGAGGTTTTTTTATCAAAATAGAGTGACTATCAAGTAGAAAAAAGAGGACTTACTCAAAATTAATCTCAAAATTTAGTAGCTTTGTTTTCAGTTAATTAAGAAGTATTCATGAGTCAGAAAATAATAATTGAAAATTTTGGACCCATTAAACACGCCGAAGTAGAACTAAAAAACTATTTGCTCCTGATCGGCGAACAAGCAACGGGGAAAAGTACGATTGCTAAGTTGATTTATTTTTTCAAATCAATAAAAC
>JAHDHB010000070.1:0-9456 GCA_020631545.1 Saprospiraceae bacterium
ATTGAGCGCTTATTTTAGCTGGATCAATAACTCCGAAGCTTTAGTATTGTAGTAATTCTTAGATTGCGTCAGGGCGCCTAGCAAGCTTTTCGCTCTTTCGGTATCTCCTTGTTTTAGTTTGGTCAAGGCCAAGTACCAAAGCACTTCCGCTTCAGGGGCAGTTGATTGTTCCAAAACCATTTCTAAATGTTCGTTGGCTTTCTCCGTTTGTCCTGTTTTGAGGTAACTTACTCCAGCGTAAAAGTGGGCTTTAGCATCCGTTGTACTATCACGCAAATGCTCTCGAAGCAAAATTAAACTTTTTCCAAACTCCTTGCTATCATAGCGTTGTAGTGCATTGAAGAAAGGTTCTTGGAACATAACGGAGCTATCCGTAGTACGAGAGGAATAATCAAAATCACTTTTTCCGGTTTCGAAATAAGCAGCATACAAACGTTGGTTTTTGGATTCTCCCCAATACATTACTATACCGATAGGGATACCCAAAATTAATAAAGCTGCCGCTGCACGTAGCACCATCAAACGCAAGGAAATAGCGGATTTCCTAGGGAGTGATGGCTGATTTTTTTCCTCAAGCCGAGTATTCAAATCTTTCAAAAGGGAAGCTGCTTCTTCAGGATTTTTCAAAGAGGCAAAACCTTCCAAGGCATCACTACAAAAGGGGCAATCGATAAGATGGTTTTCCACCTCCAAGTGCTCGTCTTTAGTAAGTTGATTTTGTACATATTGCTTGATTTCTTCTGGGGTCAAACAAGCCCTTTCCTTAAATAAGTTGTTCATGTTGAAGAAGGATTGAAAAAATGAAGCGTTGGTTGGTTTTGGGGTAGAGGGTAGAGGGTATAGGGTAGAGAGACGCTACCATTGCGTATATTGATTTTCCAAAGGAAAATCAGTCTCTCTACTCTCTACTCTCTACCCACTACCCTCTACACCACCATCGTTCTTCAAATTTTTCGTTAAATAAATCCCTATCTTTCTCTTTCCGTTTTGGATATGGCTTTTAACGATGCTAACATCATAGCCAGTAGCAGCAGCAATTTCCTTATAGGTTAGTTTCTTCCAATAAAATAATTGGACGCAACTTTTTTGACCTTCACTTAAGGAATTTACGGCATCTAGAAGTTCAGTTTCTCCGATTTTAGTCGGGTGTCTATTAATAAGAGTCGAAAACTGGGTATTTTCCATAAGGATTTCTCGACTTTTTTTCATTTTTTTTGCAATTGTGTCATTTTTGGCAACTTCTTGGTGATATGTACGCAAATAAGTTAAGCATTTGTTCTGTGTTAGCTTATACAACCAATGCTTGAAAGATTGAATTTGCTGAGTCGGTAATTCCTCTACCAGCCATTCAAAGATATCCATAGTTAGATCCTTACAGACTTCTTTATCCTCAAGATATTTTATGCAAGTTCCCAAAACTAGATGAGAATACCTTTTATACAATTCCCCCATGGCCCTAGAGTCCCTAGTTTTTTGGTAAAGTTCTACCAATTCAGCATCCGAATGATTTTTTAGGCCGTCAGGTGTCAAAAGTTTATGTTTTAGACGTAATCTTGTGTTAATGAGCAAGATTAATAAAAAATTAGTGAAAATTTAAACAAACTAAAGAATTAATGGAAAAAAGGCGCTTTTGCTCCTAAATATAAGTCTTCATCAATTAAAAATGTGCTGTTGTTTTATAATGACTTAGCATTTTAACTATCTTTGCCCTTTCATAATGAAATTACTGTCGATTTTTATAGACTCTTCGACACTATTTTTCTAATTAATTTAACCGGCAGTTCTGCTGCTCGTAGCCTATTTAGAGAACGAGAAGTAGTTAAATATCGACTATCAAAAGGTATGTTTTCTGAATAACTGCAAAATCCATTTTCCATGATATATTCTATGACCGGATACGGACGAGCTGTAGAGGAAATAGGTTCAAAGACCATTGTCGTTGAAGTTAAATCTCTAAATAGTAAGTTTTTAGACTTGAAAGTTCGATTGTCGCAAGGCTATCGTTCTAAGGAGATGCCTATTCGAAAATTGGTTACTGACATTGTACGTCGAGGAAAAGTAGATGTGCAGATTGAAGTAAAGGATTCTTCGCCATCTATGGTCTTTGACAAGGAGCTTTTTGCTGCCTATTATAAAGAACTTAAGGAAGTTACAACTTCATTGGACATTAAGGATTCCGTTGATTTTGTACAAGCGATTTCCCGTTTTCCGAATGTTGTTTCCGCAGGCGTGGAAGAAGTTTCGGATGAAGAATGGAAAGGTTTTAGTAAGGTCTTGCGTAAAGCTTTAGATAAATTTATTGAGTATCGATTGGACGAGGGAGCCTCTATTGAAAAAGATTTTAGACTCCGTGTCTTAAATATTTCTACCTTATTGGAGCAAATAGAACCCTTTGAGGAAGAAAGAATTGTGCGTTTGAGAGAACGATTTCGAAACCAATTGGAGGAATTAACCACGGCTGTGGATGAAAATCGTTTTGAGCAAGAGTTGATTTATTACATAGAAAAGCTTAGTCTGTCAGAGGAAAAGGTCCGACTACGCCAGCATTGTGAGTATTTCTTAACGCAATTGGATGATCCAAAAGATAAGATAAAAGGTAGAACGCTTAATTTTATTTCTCAAGAAATGGGAAGGGAGATCAATACCTTAGGGTCTAAAGCCAATTCTGCTGATATTCAAAAGATTGTGGTGCAAATGAAGGATGAATTAGAAAAAATTAAAGAACAAGTAGCCAATGCCCTCTGATAAGGAAAATATCTCCTCAACAACCGTTTTGAAGGAGAAACCTCGGAAATTAGTCGTTTTCACTGCCCCTTCTGGTGCAGGAAAAACGACTATTGTACGACATTTACTCCAAAAATATGATGAACTTGCTTTCTCCATTTCTGTAACTACAAGAGCAAAAAGAGCGAAAGAAGTGGATGGAAAAGATTATTACTTTTCTAGCATTGAGGAGTTTAAACAAAAAATCGACAATGGTGATTTTGTAGAATGGGAAGAAGTTTATCCCAATCAATTTTACGGAACCCTAAAGAGTGAAATTGAACGGTTGCGCGGAATTGGAAAAAGTATTATCTTTGACATAGATGTCCAAGGGGCTTTGGATATTAAGCAACTATATCAGGATGAAGTCTTAGCTGTTTTTATTAAGCCGCCTTCTCCTGAAGTTCTTTTTGAACGATTGAGAAACCGCAAAACGGAAGATAAGAAAAGCCTTGAAAAAAGGATCGCAAAAGCAGGCCGTGAACTGGCTTACGCTGATCGTTTTGATACCATACTCACAAACGATATCCTTAAACTTGCTCTTCTTGATGCCGAGATGCTTGTAGAAAGATTCTTATCTATAAAGAAATAATGAAAAGGTATTCGTACCTTTGTCATGCTTCTTAGATATTTTTTAGATTAAGAAACGAAAATTCAGCTAAACCTTTATGTTCTAGGGGGCGTTGTTCGTTTCTTAACCGCAGGAGTTTATCATGATACCCTAGGTAGAGGCTAGGTATTAAGGAAAAAGACAAAAACTTGCGGTTTGGTGTGAGCCAAATCATATTTCGAAAAAACAACAGGTTTTTGGCTGTGTATACTAATCAATGCTACTTAACCCTTTATCCACCGGCCTCTACCTAGTGTATTTCTAGCTTGAGATGACACTAGGTAAACAGTGTGTATTTTTGCATTTTACCCCTTAAATTGAATTACAAACATGGAAACAACCATCACAAAAGGTATTCGTATAAGTGTGGAGGTGTTTTATCAGCCTAGCCATTCAGAAACGGTTGATAGTCATGTTTTTGCCTATCGAATATCTATTGAAAATCAAAATGATTTTGCTGTACAACTTTTACGTCGGCATTGGCATATTGTCCATGCTGATGGGAGTTCGCGTGAAGTGGAAGGTGCTGGAGTTGTAGGAAAACAGCCTGTTCTTAAACCTAGAGCAGTTCATCAGTACGTATCTGGTTGTTACCTCCCTACGGAACTAGGAAAAATGTATGGAACCTACCTCATGGAAAAAGTGGAAGATGGAACTCAGTTTAGAGTGCGTATTCCTGCCTTTATCATGGTTGTTCCATCCTTACTCAATTGATTCTTATAGCCTTGTCATATATCTGTGATTCGCCTGTAGACAATATCCTGTTTGCAGGCTTTTTTTTTGTACATTTTTATAGGAAAATACTCAAACAACACCATCCTCCCTTTTAAAAAAACAAATAAAGTACATTTATTAAAAGAAGAGACTTACCTTTGTAAAGCGTAAGATGCTCCTTGTTTTAGGGCATGATTTTTTGCTCTTTGCTTACACAAGATTGTGTCTAAACTATTTGATTATCAAGCCTTAAACTAAAAATTATGAAAAAGTCTGTTTTTTCTTATTGTGTAATGCTTTTGGCCGTTTTATCCTTGACCCTTGCTGCTTGTGGCGGTGGTGGGCCATCAAAAACAGAAGAGCCTAATAAAAAAGAAGGGGTAACGAATACCACTTCACAGCCTGCCGAAGCTGTCGATAAGTCTGGCCCTGAGTACACTGCTCATTGGATTTGCCCAATGCATTGCAAAGGTAGTGGTAGCGAGCAAGCAGGAAATTGCCCTACCTGTGGTATGGAGTACAAATTAAATCCAAATCACCACCATTAATTTTAAGCCTTGTGCTTGAAAAAAAGAGTTGATATTAGCCAAAAGGCAATCCACGATAGCTATCTGGATTTCAACCTATCAGAACTAAAAAAGAGTACACTTATCATAAGTAGTACTCTTTTTTAGTTCTATCTAACTACAAGAAAACCTCGTGTTTATCTCCATTAATGCTGGACTACTAATTTTACGGTATTTCGTCCACCAATTCGTAAGTAATAAAGGCCATTATTCCAAGTACGAACATCTAGCAGCGTAGCCTTGTTCCCTTCTAAATTACTTGTAAAAACGGATTGACCAAGTACATTGAAGACTTCTAAATCAATTTTTGAAGAGTTTGAACCTTCTAAAACGACCTGAATAAAATCAGTAGAGGGATTAGGAAAAGCTTTGATAACTAAATCGTTAGGAAAATATTTGATGTCGACTAAGCGATCACAATACGTGGTATCTGGATTAAATTCAATATACCCATTTGGCGTTAAATCTTTTCCTGCGAAGGCAGGGTGATCGGGTGCGTACCGTTTCATGCTGAAATGAAGATTGGCACCTAAGGCGGGAGGCGTATCACCTTGCGTTAGCGGATTTCCACCATTCATTGGATTCAGGTAAGCCCAAACAATTTCTTCTGCCGAGTTTAGCTCAAAACTATAGCCCGGTCTGCCCGCTGAAATCAAGGTATTGCCATTTGGCAAACGCTGAACACTAGAAAGAATATTAGAATACATGTCTTGAGGCGTAGGCGCTGTATACGTCCAATCATGGTCAACAGGCCCATAAGTAGAATCCGCCATCAAAGGATAATTACTTTCATAATCAACAAAAAGAGGCGCAAAGATATTTGCGGTCGAATAATCCGCTCCAATTCGATTATTAAAAACCGCGATTTTCAGAAAATCCGGGTCATTCGCATCCAAGCCCAAATCCACCCAATGCGCGTCATGCTGGTAATTCAGCTTCCTGTTGGTGGCAGTACCTCGGTTATAGGCCGCAGGATTTCCCCAACGATAGAGTAAATCGCCACCTTTCCCCGAAAAACCTCCGCTATGACTCGCTGCTTGCGCTGTAGTCGTACTATGATCGATAATCCATACCTCACTAAACGTAGGAATACTGATTAAAATTTGGTTATAATAAGGATTAAAATCAATAGCATTCGCATGAAGCCAATCCGCCGTTCCATTGAGACCATAGTTAAGGTTAATTAATTCAGGATGATCCGCCACAACCCCATAATTGGCCTTGGTACTATCAAAATCCTGAATAAGATGATCCCAAGCATGCCATTCCCAGACAATCATACCACCACCTACACCGTCAGGCGCCACTTCAACGATATGTTCCGGCCAAAGCTCATTATCATCGAGTAAAGAAGTATCTCGACCAGCAGCTATAGACTCTGCTTCTGTTTTTAATTCCCAAGCAAGAATCAAGGCATTTCCATTAGGCATTACCGCTATATCGTGATGCATTCGTTTGAGTGAATCATTGTATACAAACCTCCAAATCAAGTTGTTATCCCAGTCAACGACATCCAGTAATTCGCCGCCACCACCAGCGTGGATATTATCATTCGATCCAGAGCCACGCCCTTTGCAGATGTAGAGATTTCCATCCGTATGCAGTTTTACTGCATTCCCTGGGCGATAAACCACATCATTCCAACTATTTACGATTTCACCACAATTATCCAACAAGAACACCGTTCCTTGATTATGCGGATAAAAGAGGTTGTATCCTTCGGAAGTTTCACTAGCTTGATATTCAAGGAGTCCCATGGTGTTTTGGGCAGTGCTGCAAAAGGATATCGAGCAGAAAAGAAGAAAAGAAAGTAGTGTTTTTTTCATGGATTAAGCTTTAGGTTTTAATTGTGGTTCATTCGAAATATAGCATGACTAAAACGGCTAATAAGTCGCCGCAGTTAAGAGTTACCGTAAGTTCTAAAAAAGAAAGCGAAGCATTTTCGTAGTTCTAGAGTTAGTGTCTGAACGAAAAAGGTGTTTTTTTGATGTTTGCTAGTCATCGGTTGAAGGCTAAACGCAATGTCCATCCCGCATTGATGACGCTACACGCCTTTTTCCCAAAATGCTCGTTTTCGTTCAAACACTAGTTATGTGGGCAAGCCCTAGAGCTAATTTCAAGCAGGCAAGGAACAAAAATACAATTTTTAAGAGATTATCAAGTTTCGTTGTTGTTAATCATTAGTAAAAATTTTTCCTTCGAGCCAATCCCTAAACGGAATTTCTTCATAGCTTTCCAACTCTGCTAGCAGTTCCTTGCTATCGTAGCCTTTTCTTTGCCTATCGTTGATTTTCGTGGTTATTTTGATGAAATTGAGATTTCTATCGCGTACACGTTCGCTGATGTATCCTTTTTGGTACTTTCGTTGAAGATAATTTTTAAAAGATTTGCATTTCGTTTCAAAATCAAACTTAAAGCTAATCACATCACGCCCTTCTACTAAAGTATACAGCAAGAGTGTATGATATCGAAGGCCATAAGAAACATCTTCCAATTTTAGATTGAAAAGAAGGCGATAAGTTTCATTAAAATCTTGCTTGTAAAAACAAGTGTAAGCAGTGAAAAGACGTTGAATATTTTCCACTCTATCCGTGCTGTCATCCAAGAAGCCCTTATAGTCTTCAATAAAATTTTCAACCCAATCATCCATTTTTAAAACACAGCCCAAGTTAATAATGTTATTAAAATGGTCAGGAGAAATATGCCCTCCTTCCGTCAATAAATCATTCGTTAAGGCAAATTGGTACAATTCGAAATAGAGCGCTAGCCGGTCTTCCGTGTGATTTGGCGTAGCATTGATAAGCATGACAAGCAAATCCGTTTTATTCGCTAGTTGACTTTCTTTGGCTAGCCTTAGTACGGATTCCTTGGCAGAGGGAAGCAGCTTTTCGTCTCCAGTTTGGAAAAGGCTCAACAGCTCCCAATACGCCTGAACTTGCAAGTCATTGATAAAAAGTTGTTTGGTCGACTCTAGAACTTCTTCCATCAAGCGCAGATCATAAGTTTCTCCACAAACCTTTTCCCTTGCGTACATCTCGCCGCGATAATGCAATTTTTTCAAGCAAAAAAAGCGATCTAAATCATCCATCATGGCTTGCAAGCGATTCCGATTTTCCAACTCGCCATATTTTTGATTGTTCGGATGGAAAAAAATATGGGCATTGATCCTCATTAAATTCAAGTAGAACGTAGGATTTTTGCCCATTTCTTCTGCTGTCGATGCTTTAAGCAGCTCATATAGCCGCTCACTCTCTTTAAAATATTGCTGATTCAACCCTCTAGATTTTAGGGCATCAATCAGTAAAAAATGCTGATCAATAGGTCGTTTTCGCAATTCTTTTAAGACAAAAAATTGTTCTAATAACAAGGACAAATCGGAAATGCATTCATTCATTTTCCAATTCTTATACGCTTTTTCCTTAGGGAAAATCGCTTTAAACACCTTTTCTTTTTCCAACATCCTTTGCTGCACGCTTTCGGAGGCGTACCAGTGTTTTTTGATGTACAACAGTAAATCCAAGACCTCTTTTTTCGGTGTAAAAAAAGGACTGCGAACCAATTTTTCGAACTCACCTATCTCTCGTCTCCGCTTGCGAAGAGAACGTAGTAGGGTGATTAGTTTGCTGTTGTACATTTGAAGGTCATTGATGGTGAAGTACAAAAGTATAAAAACGTTTCGGTAATGGAAAGGTACCGTTGGATTTATCCGACTGGTGAAAATGTTTGACTTACACTACTCCCGCTTCGAGAGTTTAGTACATCTTTAAAGTTAATCCAAAAAATCCAAGCATTAGCCGAATTAATTTGAACATTTAACCCCATTTTAACATCTTTGTTGTAACAATTAACCTCAAAACAATAATTATGAACCTTACTCCAGAAAACAATAGACATCGCATTTGGCAAAACAGAGTTGAATAGCCTAAGATTCTTCTTTGACTCTTTCTAAGAAATAAGTTCCATTATTTCTAGTAATTTTAACGTATTTATTAACTTCGTGAAGTGATGGCGATAGCGCTAGGGAGTGCCTTGCCCTGTCGACTCCTAAAGTCAAGAATCCCAAATTGTTACTAACCAATTTTTAGCCACAGCCCAAAATCAATTAACATGCTCGAACTCCTTCACCAAGCCATAGCACCCGTAAATTTTGTGTTTACCTTACTACTAGGTCTTTGTCTGCTTTATTGGATTTCCGTTATTGTCGGAGCTTTAGATTTAGGAACTTTCGACGTTGATTTTGATGTGGATGTGGACGTTGATGTAGATGTAGATGTGGACGTCGATGTCGATGCCGATACAGACGCCTCAGGTGCAGGAGCTTTGGCTTCCGCCTTACATTTCTTCAATTTCGGCAAATTGCCCTTTATGGTTATTTTCTCCATTCTCATTTTGAGCATGTGGATACTCTCCATTCTTGGCAATTACTACCTCGGCCACGGTTCATGGATTACCGCCCTCTTACTTTTGATGCCCATTCTTTTTGTCAGTTTGGTTATCACAAAAATCTTGACCTCTCCACTTATTCCCCTATTCAAGGACTTTGGAAAAGGGAAGGAAGCTGTCCGATATATAGGAAAACAATGTAAAGTGATTTTACCCCCAACCCAAACCAGAATTGGGCAAGGAGAAGTGAAACTAGAAGGTAACGTTCTTAGAATCAATATACAGTTAATGGAAGACGGAGAACCCTTAAAAATAGATGACTTAGCGGTCATCGTAGAAGAAATCAAAGAGAAAAAGATCTTTTTGGTCGACAAAATTTAATTAGTTAAGAGTGAAGAGTGAGTAGTTAAGAGTTTTCCT
>JAHDHB010000070.1:9556-17483 GCA_020631545.1 Saprospiraceae bacterium
TAAAAAGACGCCCAAAATCAGTAACTCTAAAACAAAACTTATGAGCCTAATTCAAGGATTGCTATTCGTAGCTTTAGTATTTATTGTACTTATTTTAGTTGCCCTTCCCCTTCTTTTGGCGAAGTGGTATCAAAAAATTCCGCAAGGACAAGCACTTGTGCGTACAGGACGAGGAGGAACGCAAGTTGTATTTGAAAACGGGATGTTTGTTGTTCCAATTCTTCATATGGTAGAAGTCATGGATCTTTCTGTCAAGACCATTGAAATTAGTCGACTAAAAGGAGATGGATTGATCTGTAAAGACAATATGAGAGCAGATATTAAGGTTGTTTTCTTCGTTCGTGTAAACAATGAAGTGGATGACATACGCACTGTGGCTCAGACTATTGGCTGTAAACGTGCTTCCGATCCAGAAACCTTGTTTTCGCTTTTTGAAGCCAAATTCTCGGAAGCTTTAAAAACGGCAGGGAAGAAATTTGACTTTGTCAAACTCTACGATTCTAGAAAAGAATTCAAAGCAGAAATCATCGGTATTATTGGTTCCGACTTGAACGGTTATGTCCTAGATGATTGTGCGATTGATTACTTAGAACAAACGGAAATTCAATACCTGAGTGATGCGAATATCCTTGATGTAGAGGGGATTAAGAAAATTACGGAATTGACGGCTATCCAAAAAGTGAAGGCTAACCATTTCCGTCGCGAAGAAGAAAAAACCATCAAGGAGCAAAATGTCGAAGCTGCTGAAGCTATGTTGGAATATGACCGCCAATTAGCGGAAAAAACAGAGCGCCAGAAGCGAGAAATTGCGAATATCAAGGCACGCGAAGAAGCGGAAATTGCGAAAATCAATGAAGAAGAACGCTTGCGTCAAGAAATGGTTCGCATCAAAACGGATGAAGAACTTCAAATTGCGGAAGAGAATAAACTGCGTCAAATCATTGTAGCGGCCAAAAACAAAGAACGTACAGAAGCCATTGAAATTGAGCGCGTAGAGAAAGACCGTTTGCTAGAATTGACGGAGCGTGAGCGTATCGTCACCCTTGCAGAAATCGAAAAAACACGCGCTATTGAAGAGCAGAAAAAGAGCATCCAAGACGTTATTCGTGATAGAATTGCCGTGGAGAAGAAAGTGGTAGAAGAGGAAGAGAAAATCAAGGATACGAAGCAGCTTGCGGAAGCTGAACGTAAGAAAAAAGTGGCTATCATCGCTGCGGAAGAAATTGGCGATGCAATGATTATTGAGCAGGAAAAAAAGGCCGAAGCAGCGAAGCTAGCCGCAGTAATCCAAGCAGAAAAAATGCAAATTGATGCAGAAGCGAAGAAAAATGCTGCTGGAAAAGAAGCCGAAGCACGTAAAATCAATGCTGAAGCAAAAGCAGCAGAAGAAGCAACTCTAGGATTATCAGAAGCGAAAGTCATCGAAGCGAAAGCGGAAGCGATGGAGCGAGAAGGTATTATCGAAGCTAATGTCATTGAGAAAAAAGCCTTAGCAGAAGCGGTAGGTATCGAAGCGAAAGCCGAAGCACTCAAGAAGCAAGGGCTAGCTGAAGCGTCTATCATTGAAGAAAAAGGCTTGGCAGAAGCTAAAGTTACTGAAGAAAAAGGACTTGCTAAAGCCAAAGTGACTGAGCAAGCGCTCCTAGCAGAAGCCAAAGGCGTAGAGCAAAAAGCTTTGGCCATGAAGCAATTGGATGGTGTAGGCAAAGAGCATGAAGAGTTCAAACTACGCTTAGAGAAAGAAAAAGCGATTGAATTGGCTAATATTGACATCCAAGCTAAAATCGCTGAATCTCAAGCTCTCGTACTTGCAGAAGCCTTTAGCAATGCTAAAATTGACATCGTAGGCGGTGAAATGACCTTCGTCGATAACATCTTGAAAGCCATCAACAAATCACGAACTATTGATCGATACATGGATAATAAGCACGTAGCAGATTTCAAAGCGGCTTTGATTGGCAATGGTACGAATCAAGATGGCTTGATTGCTCAAGTCAAAGAGTACATGAGTAAATCAGGTGTAGCCACGGAGGACATCAAAAACCTAACCCTAGCGTCCTTATTGATGAAGCTACGAGGAAATCTAGGCGATTCGGAAGATAGAACAGCTATCGATGGCCTTATGGAAATGGTGAAATCCATGGGCGTAGGCGACTTAATCGCCGATAGCGTACTTTAATTTATAGAGAAAGGAGGATAAAGAATTTCTTTGTCCTCCCCTTTTTCAAAATCTGGAGTAGCACCACTAGCCCCAGCGGGGCGACCATGCTTGTAGCCCTGTGCGAAAGCGCAGGGTCAGAATAGACCGAAGGTCCAAAAAGGTGCAGAGCACCGACCCCATAATCGTCCAAAATCGTTCTGTAAAATTTTTAGAAGAACAAGAACACGATAAGATGGCAAATACATTCACCCAATTATATGTACAACTCATTTTTGCGGTAAAGGGTAGGGAATGCCTAATCCCTAAACAACATAAAGAGCTTGTACATAAGTATATAACTGGTATTATTCAAAATAAGCGTCATAAGCTTATAACGCTTGATTGTATGCCGGATCATGCTCATATACTAGTAGGATTGCATCCTGCTCAAAGTATCGCGAATCTTGTGAATAATATTAAAACAGAATCAACTAAATTTATTAAAAAGCAAGATTGGATGCCATTTGCTTTTTCTTGGCAGACAGGATATGGTGCATTTAGTTATTCACGTTCTCAAGTTCCTCCAGTAGCGAGGTATATCAAAAATCAAGAAGAACACCATAAAAAACGAACATTTAGAGAGGAATATATGGATATATTGGAAAAGCTTGAAATTCCGTATGATTCACAATATTTGTTTGAATTTTATGATTGATTCGAAGTCGCTCTGCTTGTGTGTGGCAGCTTGACGATTTCAGGGTCAGTGCTACGCACCTTTCACCGCTTGAATTCTTTAGACCCCGCGCTTTCGCACGGGGCTACAAGCAGGGTCGCCCCGCTGGGGCTTTACCGTCAGCGTTAAGAGAAGGTGGAAGGAGCAAAAGCTCTTTAGGAGCGGCCATGTCTGTAATCCTGTCCGTAAGCGTAGGGAGAAGATAGGACGAAAATTTAAAAAGGTGCAGAGCACCGACCCCGTAATTCCCTTAGGATTGAATAATTTACCCAAAAAATCTCCATCAATAATACAATTCCCATGAACGATACTCAACATCAATTAGAAGGCGGTACTTACGAAATCATCCGTGGTCGATTGCAGAAGCAAGCGGAGGAATTGCGTGTGCGCTTGGAGCAACTCAATGGTGCGCGCAAGGAAGTTTTTGGTGCGGTGGAGTTGCAACTCATTTCTAATGATCGCATTAATACGGATAATTACTGCATGGCTACGGATATTGTGGCCATTGAAAACCACTGTATTTTTGGGTATAATGTACACGTAGGCTTGCGTTCTGGGATTAAGTTGGAGGATGTTTTTAGCTGCTATGATTTTGTAGAACAGGGCTTTAGACCAAAGGATCTTTCCTTGTTGAACAATGAAAAGTTTCATACCGATTTTCAGAACCTTTACCGCTATTATAAATCAAGTACGTTTTCCAAATTTGTGCGCATTGGAACCTATCTATATATGGTGTTTCAAGTGAGTGAGAAGGTCAATGATATTAAAGCGTTCAAGTGGTTGGTGAGGGATGAAAAGCTGGTGTATATTGATGCGCGGAGTGATCATGAAGTCCGCGACCCTGAGCAACATGAATTTCGTTGGCAAAGAGCAGGGCGAGACACTCAACGCTTTGGGGAACACCCACATATGTCGATTAAAGACCGAGTGTTTGTGGAAACGGTGGGCGGTGATTTGACCATCAAAATTGAAGATAATACCACCGATGGCCTAGGAATTTATCGTGAACCCGTAGAGTATCCAGACCAAACGCTGGATGATGCGGATTACTTCTACGCAGAACTAGGTTCACTCATCGTCTTGAAAATCAGGCCTTACCAAGAAACTTACCGCTATTTTGTATTTAATGAAAAAGTACAAGAAGTAAAACGCGTTGATACCCTAGAAGATTCAGGGGTGTTACTTCCTGATGATCATGGACTTATCTTTGCCAATGGTTATTACCTACAAACAGGAGACTATAAGGTGTTTGATGCCAATATGCGCAACAAGCAGTTTGAGCAGCGCATTATTTCTCCTAATGGAGAAGATTATCTCTTCGTTTTTTATGATAAAGGCAAGGGGCTGTACGTCTTGCTGGCTTATAACCTCATTAAGCAGCAAGTTGCTACGCCGATTATTTGTAATGGGTATACCCTTTTTCCTGATGGAGAATTATGTTATTTCAAAGCAGAAGAGGATCCGACCAAGCACCATGTCGTTCAGATTTGGCAAACGCCTTTCATTAGTGGGAATTTAATGCCGAGCGAACATACCGACACTTACTTGTATAAGGTTGGAAATAAAAGCATTGTGAAAGCAATGGCGGAGGCTTATGCGGTTATTACCTTATCCAATAAAGACGATGTTTATGCCAATCTTTACGATGATTTAGTTCGAAAATCAACGGATATACTCGATTCTTACTACTGGATTAGTAAAAAAGAGACGTTTTTGCTGAATGAACCGTTGGCAGAAATTCGGCAAACAGCGAATTTAGCGATTGAAGAGTATGAAAAGAAGATTCGGATTCAGCGGAATACGCAAGAAGAAATTACGCGAGTAAAAGCAAAGGCGGAGGAGATTTTTATACAATCGAAACGGCAAAACTTTGACAGCATTGATCAGTATGTTGAAACGCTAGCCGAATTACGAGGTTTACGTGGCGAAATTATTTCCTTGAAAGACTTGCGTTACACGGATTTAGAGTTGGTTGCGTCTTTAGAAGAACAAGCGAAAACGAGCAGTGAATTACTCTCCAATGACTGTGTTACCTTTTTATTGCAAGATGATGCTTTGTCACCTTATCAAGAGAAAATCGAAGATAAGGCTGGAGAATTAGAGGCCATCAATACCGCAAAGGAGGCCGAAGCGCTCCTAGAAAATGTCAATAAAATCGGTAGTGAATTGGAATTGATGATCGACATCGTTTCCAATCTCAAAATTGATGATCCTACTCAAACAACGCGTATAATCGACAATATTTCTTCGATGTACAGCGGTTTGAACCAAGCAAAAGCGGCTGTACAGCGCAAGCAAAAAGGCTTGATGAGTACGGAGGCAACCGCCGAATTTGGAGCACAATTAAAGCTTGTTGATCAAAGTATTATCAACTACTTAGATGTCTCGGATTCACCGCAGAAGTGCGATGAGTACATGACGAAATTGATGGTGCAGTTAGAAGAATTGGAAAGCAAATTTGTAGAGTTTGATGAGTTTCTTTTGACGATTACCGAGAAGCGGGAAGAAGTGGTTTCGGCCTTTGAAGTTCGCAAAAATGCCTTGGTGGAAGCGAGGAATAATCGTACAGCCTCCCTAGTTCGTGCTGCTGAACGTATTCTTTCGGGTATCCAAAATCGCTTGAAAAACTTCAAGGAAGTCAAGGAAATTAATGGCTTTTTTGCAGGAGATTTGATGGTGGACAAGGTACGCGACATTATCCAGCAACTTAGTGATTTAGAGGATAGTAACAAGGCGAATGATGTTCAAACGAAGCTGAAAACAATCAAGGAAGATGCGGTACGTCAATTGCGTGATAAGCAAGATTTGTTTGTTGATGGAACGAATATCATTCAGTTCGGTCGCCATAAATTTAGTGTAAATGTGCAACCCCTTGATTTGACGATTGTTCAAGAAGAAGGTCGAATGCTTTACCACTTGACGGGGACAAATTTTTATGAAGAAATTACCGCAGAGGAATTTCTAGCCACGCGTGATGTATGGAGTCAATCCTTGATTTCGGAAACCAAAGAAGTGTATCGTGCTGAATATTTAGCATATCAGCTTTACCAAACTACAGATCGTCAAAAATTGCTTGCTGCTAAGCATGATTTATTGCCCTTGGTGCGTGAGTTTTCAGCTACACGTTACCAAGAAGGTTATACGAAAGGGATTCACGATGTGGATGCTGCAAATATTTTGAATAAATTTCTAGGGATAGCGGAGGAGATTGATTTATTGCATTTTCAACCCCATGTTCGTGTTGCTGCTCAATTATTTTGGGATAAATTCCTAGCGGAAACCCAAAAAAATAAGCTCGAGAAGCAGTTAAAAAGTGCTGGTTTTATCCTTCAAGTTTTTCCAGAAACCAAGGAGTTTTCCTACCTGGTTGATGAATTGACCACGGCTTTTGACGATAGTTTAGCCTTACGAAATTTATTTTTAGAGACCTCTAGTCGGTTGGTTGCGAATTATTTATTTCAAGAATTGACTCGTTCCAATAAATTCGTTATCAGCAAAGAAGCGGTGGCCTTGCAAGCAACGTTTATGGATTTATTGAAAGCCAAAAACGCTACTAAGGCTTATCGACGTTCTGTTACGGACTTAAAAGGTGATACAATAGCGCAATTTCAGTTGATTCGGCAGTGGATTCAAGCATCTTTCACCCTATTGAAAGAAATCAATCTTCGATTTTTGGACGAAGCGGTGCTTTTATTGATGAAAGAAAGATGGGAGGAAAGTCAAATTATTCAAACGGATACAGTTTTGTTAGTCAATGATTTGCACGGAACACATGCGACGATAGAAGAAGGGGTGTACCGCTTAGATTTTAACGACTTTACAAGCAAAATGGAACGTTACACGGAAGATGTCGTACCTAGATACCATGCCTTTGTTGATTTGAAAAAATCGTATAGCCATGCCTTTCGCAAGGAATTGCGTTTGGATGAATTTAAGCCAAGAGTGCTTAGTTCTTTCGTGCGCAATCAATTGATTGATAAGTTATACTTGCCAATTTTTGGCGACAATCTAGCGAAACAAATCGGTACAGCAGGAGAGAATACGAGGACGGATCGAATGGGAATGTTGTTGCTTATTTCCCCTCCTGGTTATGGTAAAACGACTTTGATGGAATACATTGCTAGTCGATTAGGCCTTATTTTTATGAAAATCAATGGGCCAGCCATTGGCCATGAAGTTACTTCCCTAGATCCTGCGGAAGCTTCGAATCGCGCTGCTGCTCAAGAACTTAAGAAGTTAAATCTTGCCTTAGAAATGGGCAATAATATCATGCTGTACTTGGATGATATTCAGCATTGTAATCCTGAGTTTTTACAAAAATTCATTTCACTTTGTGATGGACAGCGTAAAATTGAAGGGATTTACAAGGGCGAAAGCAAGACCTATGATTTACGTGGAAAGCGGGTTTGCGTCGTCATGGCCGGAAATCCCTACACGGAAAGTGGCGATAAATTCCAAATTCCTGACATGTTGGCGAATCGTGCGGACATCTACAACCTAGGAGACATCATAGGCGATTCAGAAGATGTTTTCAAGCTAAGCTACATCGAAAATTCAATGACGGCCAACCCTGTGCTAGCAAAGCTGGCAACAAAAAGCATGAAAGACGTCTACACCATCATTCGCTACGCTGAAACGGGTAGTCGTGAGGGCTTGTCTTTCGAATCGAACTATGGTGCAGAAGAGTTGAACGAATACGTCCAAGTCCTAGAAAAGATGCTGAAAATCAGGGATGTCGTCTTAGCGGTGAACCTAGAATACATCCGCAGTGCAGCGATGGCCGACGCCTACCGCACAGAGCCGGCCTTCAAACTCCAAGGTTCTTACCGAAACATGAATAAACTAGCAGAAAAGGTCGTCCCCATCATGAATGAAAAGGAATTAGAGACCTTAATCCTCTCCCACTACGAAGGAGAATCCCAAACTTTAACGAACGGCGCAGAAGCAAATTTCCTGAAATTGAAGGAGTTAATCGGAAAGCTAACGAAGGACGAAGAGGAACGCTGGGCGGAAATCAAAAAACGCTTCGCCAAGCAGCAAAATTTGATGGGCAT
>JAHDHB010000659.1 GCA_020631545.1 Saprospiraceae bacterium
AAAGAAGATGGTTTTACCCAACTCCAAGATCGAAATAATTTGGCTTGGGGGAATCTTCTTGGAACAATGCATTGGCATCACTCGATCAATGATGATTTTTCGATTTTATCTTCGGTTTCTATCTCTCAATATAAATTCAATGCGGCGCATATTTACCATGCAGAAGATTCCATAGTAGGTATCCCCAAGAATAAAGTATCGGTATACCGCAATTATATTTCAGGCGTTACCGACTTCAATGTGTTTGTAGATGGAAAGTACCAACGGCGACCTTCTTATGCCCTACGTTTTGGACTTAAGAGCTCAAGACATCGTTTTGCACCTGGAGCGAATGCCTTAATCCGTAATAATTCTGACTTTGGAGAACCCCTTGATACCATTTTTAACAATATTAAAATAGAAACTTCTGAATTTAACGCTTATCTTGAAAATGAATTTGAATTCGGGAAAAAGTTTAAAGCGAATTTAGGGCTACGTTATAGTGTTTTCTCTACTTCTGAAAAGAACTATAATGCACTACAACCTAGAATATTAGTAGAGTGGAAACCCTTAAAGAACCTAGTTTTTCATTCTTCTTATTCCATATTATCACAGCAAATCCATCTATTGACCAATTCAGGTATTGGGTTGCCATCTGACATTTGGGTACCTTCTACACCTTTGATTGAACCTGAATCTTCTAGGCAACTTTCTGGAGGATTTTCTGTTAAAGTTAAAGACTTCTTCGAAATAAGCTTAGACGGCTATGTCAAAAGACAAAATAATTTGCTATCTTATCAAGAGGGAGCCGCTTTTTTGCTTAATGGAGAAGACTGGGAAGAAAAAGTAACGACCGGAAGTGGAAAATCTTATGGCGCAGAGTTGTTCGTGTCCTTAAAAAAAGGGAACACAACAGGATGGATGAGCTATACGCTTTCCAACGCTACTCGTCGTTTTGAGGACATAAATGAAGGACATAGTTTTCCTTATAAATATAATCACGGCCATGACCTTTCCATTACACTTATCCACAAATTCAGTGATAAGGTAAAGATAAGTGGCTCTTGGGTTTTTGGAGGAGGCAATCGTTTTACAGCTCCTACTAGCCAAATTCCCTATAATACAGGACAAAATCCAGTTCCATCTGAAGGAATTATTCTCTATGGGCCTAGAAATGGTGAACAATTGGACAATTTCCACCGCCTTGACCTAGGAATGGATTTTTTCAAGAAGAAGAAGCGAATTGAACGTACAATTCGTATTAGTATATACAATGTCTATAATCAGAAAAACACCTTTTTTATTCGTTCTGGTTATAACCAAGAAGGAACACAGCGAGAATACAAACAAGTTAGTATTTTCCCGATTATTCCTTCTATTAGCTACGATTTTAAGTTTTGACCAAACGAAGTGTTTTTGGAAGAAAAATCGTTTATAAAGAACTCCTTTTACTAGATTTTTGAGCTCCAAGGGACTTTTTTGTTCAAAAACAACGTTTTACGAGCATTTGCTGCATAATAAAATTCATCGACACCTAAGAAATATGGATTTTAATCATGCTCATCAATTTTGACTATCATGAAAATAACCCGCATACAATACCTGTCTTTCGTTCTGCTAATATTTTCTTTGGCCGCTTGTGAGCGCCCCTTGGAGATAGAGACCTCAACAATGAAAAAATTGGCCGTCAATTCAACTTTTACACCAGATTCATCATGGGCTGTTTTTGTCACGCAGCCGGAAGATCCTTTTTCTACAACACCAAATTTTTCGAATATTGAAGATGCCATGGTCGAAGTTTTTGAAAATGGGCAAAAAATAGTCGAATTGATGTTTTCAGAATCTAATCAAAACATGGAAGCCGGCTACTATCGGCCAAATACTTCTAGTAAGCCTAAAGAAGGAAATACTTACACGATAAAAATAAGTGCAGAGAATTTCCCTATAGCCTACGCTACGGATTCTATTCCCACAACTAATTTTACGCTTCATCATTTTATAAACAAAGAAGCTGCTAATGAGGAAGATTTGCTGTTCCAAATCAATTTGGAGGATTTAGGTGGCAGGGAATCTTTCTATCAACTATCGCTTATTCAAAATGCTTATGTGGAGCATTACGTAAGGGATGACACGCTTTACCATTTCGTAAACAAGCAATATATTCCCTTAACAGCTAAGGAGTATGACGCTTTGTGGACGATTCCTTCAGAACTAGATGGAGGCTTTGAAATGCTTAATAAATTAGGCTTTATCTTTCGGAATCAAGGGGTACATCCTTTTGTAAAAAACATTCAACTTCGATCAGAAATTGTGCCTATTGACGCTCCTCAAGAACTGGTTTATCGGTATACCTTAGAAGTTCGCCAACTTAGTAAATCTTATTTCCTTTATCAAAAGTCCTTGTCAGACAATCAAATCACTCAGCATAATCCGCTTGCAGAACCGCATAATTTCCACAACAATATCGTTAATGGGTTTGGCAATTTTGCAGGGTATTCTTATCGTCTTTCTTCGGAAGTTCCTTTAGATTTGCCTTAGTGTTACTGCTCAATTTGCAGCAAAAAAGGCTTT
Organism: Saprospiraceae bacterium; assembly: GCA_020631545.1. Lineage (GTDB taxonomy): Bacteria > Bacteroidota > Bacteroidia > Chitinophagales > Saprospiraceae > JAHDHB01. Next base: position 2,551 of record JAHDHB010000659.1, read on the forward strand.
TTAAAACTACATTGGCAGACGAATACAACTTCTAAGCAAATAAACAACAACTCACGAACAGATGTCATCGTTCACCCTATGACACTACGTTGCCATATCTTAAGATGGCCTTTTTGTTGTGTTTACTCCGAAAGGAAAAATACGATTTATGATGTAAAATCTATGACCCCCTCATGGTGTAAAATTTGCTAGAAAATAAGCATCATACTTCATAAATCTT
>JAHDHB010000660.1 GCA_020631545.1 Saprospiraceae bacterium
GGAGCAAGAAGAGCCTTAGTCGAAGCGTATCAGTTTCTAAATCATCGCACTACCTTTGGTAAAATAGCGATTGAGCATCCTTTAATACGGGAGAAACTTTGGGAATTAGGCGCCATCCACGTCGCCAATTTTTACTTGACTTGGCGTACCATAAAAGCACTTGATTTATCGGATAAATGAGGAAGAAGGCCATCTACTACGTTTTCTTACTCCCATGTTGAAAAAAAGTACCGCAGAAGATGCCGTTTATTCCGTGCGAGAAAGCATGGAACTTATGGGAGGAATAGGCTACATTGAAGATACCATAATTCCAAAAATTATGCGTGATGTCATGGTGCTTCCAATTTGGGAAGGTGCTGGAAATATAATGATACTCGACATGCTTCGTGCGATGGGCAAATCGCTTGGAATGAAGGTCTTGTTCAAAGAAATGGAACAAAGCATTCAAAGAAGTGAACATGCTTCAAAGAGCATAGTACAAGGCAAAATAAAAGAATTAAGGTCCTTGTTCGAGCAGCTCGCCAAGCAGCCAAGAGAAATAGCAGAACGAAGCGCTAAATACTTATTTGATGAATTGACAATAACCTACAAGGTTTGTTTGATGCTGGCTACACAAAGAGAAACGAATGAAGATTGGATTTTACCCGCTATCGATTATTATCTTACCAAACTTATCCCTAAACAAGATTTATTCAAACCAGCTCCAGATGTACAACTTATTCACCATCTAATTGCCTGGGAAATCAAGAAGTAGGAAACAAATGTACCTGTCTGTCATGCTTCTTACTTCAAACATCATACTTCTTACATCTATACTATGAATGCTTTAATTTTAGTGGACCTTCAATATGATTTTTGCAAAGGTGGTGCCCTTGCTGTGCCCCAAGGGAACCAAGTAATACCCATAGCCAACTCCTTAATGGATGATTTTGATTTAGTCGTTGCTACACAAGACTGGCACCCTGCCGATCATGGAAGTTTTGCTGCCAATCATTGGTGGAGAAAGCCTTATCAAGTCATTGATTTACATGGTCTATCTCAAGTTTTATGGCCGATACACTGCGTCCAAGATAGTTTTGGAGCAATGTTTCTTAAAGAATTAAATACGGAGAAAATTGACAAGGTTTTTCAAAAAGGAACGAACAAGGAAGTTGATAGCTACAGCGGTTTTTTCGATAACGGAAGACGTCAATCTACAGGAATGGGTGATTACCTTAAGGAAAAAGGTGTGGATGCCGTTTATGTAATGGGCTTAGCAACAGATTATTGTGTAAAATATACCGCTTTAGATGCCGTGGACTTAGGGTTTAAGACACATTTGATATTGGAAGGCTGTCGTGGCGTTAATTTAAAGGAAGATGATTCTGATAAAGCAGTAAAGGAAATGGAAGAAAAGGGGGTAGAGATTATTCGCCAACTCGAAAACATCTCACTTGTTTAGAAAACAGGAAATGAGGATCTGCGAGCCTTGTGTGAGGGGAACGGTATGCGAGACTGAGAGGTTTCGAAGTGAGAGTGTGTTTTTTTATTTTTTCTAAAATTTGTCTGCGATATTGAGGTTTTTTAAGCCAAAATGTTTTATTTTTTCCGATTAGAATAAGAGCCTTTTTTAAAAATGAATATTTTTTGAAGAAGCTCCAAACAAAACGAAGGAAACTCCGTTTAAAAAACCATCCAAAAACGAAATATTAGATGTCTGACGTTAAGAAAAATGCTATTGGTGGCAACTTCAAAGTGGTAGGAATAAAAACCTTCACCTCTCGTGAATTTTTACACGATAATACGAAAAAGTATAGGCGAGTATTTGACGTATCCGAAGCGGCTTATATCTATGCTGAATTGACTTTTATCAATAAGTTATTTGATGAATTAGACTGGGTGGCCAATGTGGAATTGGTCTGTAAGGATGTGAAGGCTAGGAAAATTCTTTGTGAGCTTAAAAAAGAGGTACAAGTAACCAAGGATAAAAATAAGGTGTATGTTCGAGAAGGATGGGGAACACCTAAGCCTGGATGGTGGAAAAAAGGCGTCTATTCTTGGGAAATTTCGATCAATGGAGAAAAAATTGGGCAGCGCGAGTTTTATATCTTGGATGCAGGCACTGTGGATGAGCTTCATAATCCTTATTTTGACATAACATCCTTGAGAATTTATGAAAGCCTAAAATTAGGTTCGCCTAAAGAAGAAAGAAAATACTTGAAGGTTTTTTCAAGCAGCAAAACGCGCTATATCAGCATTGATATGGAACTGGAAAACCATTTGCAGGATGAAGGCTATCCTATTGAATTGATATTCAACTTTTACAATGATTCAGGCCAATTGAAAGCTGTATCTCCTTACTTTGTACATGTAAAAAAAGGGCAGAAAGTTATTGATGTGAACACAGGATATGGTTCGTCCAAAGCAGGGTTTTGGTACAAGGATAATTATACGCTAGAAGTCGTCTATATGGATCAACTTATAGCCGTATTGCCTTTTGAGGTGTCGGAAGAAGAAGAAGAAGAAACGGGAAATCAGTCATTTACCTCTTTTCAGGATGCAGGAGAAAAACCAAAGCCTAAAATTACCTTTGCGGAGGCTAAGAAACAGCTCGATGATTTGATAGGCTTAGAAGCTGTGAAACAACAGATTAATGAATTAGCAACTTATCTTCAATTCTTGAAAATCCGAAAAGAGAAAGGTTTTGATGAAGATAAACCGATTAATCTTCATGCAGTATTTACAGGCAATCCAGGGACTGGAAAAACGACGGTAGCTCGTATGCTTGG
>JAHDHB010000661.1 GCA_020631545.1 Saprospiraceae bacterium
TTTCTTGTCGATTTCATTTACATAACGTCATCGTATTGTCATCTAGTATGTCACCGCCATTATTTTTTTCGTGTAATTTTTTTGTCCTGATTTGTAAGAGGGGCTGCTCCTAAGTAGTGTTTGACCGAAAACAATCATTTTGGGAAAAATGCGTGTAGCGTCATCAGTTGAATGCGGGATGGACATTGCGTTTTGCCTTCAACCGATGACTAGCGATGGCAAAAAACACCTTTTTCGTTCAGACACTAAGTACTGAAGCGACTTTGAGTAGTACTACTAGGCGATGGTGGAGTACGTTACAACTACACAGTGTATTTAAACTATCTCTGAAGAATTGGAAAAATTGTTTGAAATATTATTTTCTTGGGGTTAAAAGAAAATGTAGAATTCAGAAGAGCCAGTGCATAAAATGAACAACATGCGAATATAATCTCGACCATTAAACAGCTTCATGGTCACTCCTAATTCCTAATTCTAAACTCATAATTCTATAAAGGGGGTTACAGGGATATATTATCAATACCTAATTGTTGAGCAATAATATTTGGGATATGATCAAGGTATTCAAAAACAGCTTCTTCTGTTCCGAAATCTTGCTGAAGTCGAATAAGGCCATCGTAAAGCGGCCAATATTCGTCTTGATGGAGTAAAGCTAACTCGACGTCTCTTTTGAGCGCTTCGCTAGCTGTTCCATTGATGTATTGCCACAATTGGGGAATCGAAATATCATACGTCACTTCATTTTTCATAAATAGTAAATTTTGGGGGAGAGAACCAAGAAACATTAATTCCTCAACTCTCTCCATATTTTACTTTAACAAGGAACGTAACAGTTGACGAGCACGTTGTAAACGTCCACGCACGGCACCTTCGGTAAGACTTAGTTCGTTAGCAATCTCCTTGATGCTGAGTCCTTGCATTTTCATTCGAAAAACCTCCGACTGTGAACTTGGTAACTGTTTCATAGCATTTTTCAAATCCATAGAATATTCCAATTGCTTTGAAATATTATAACTAGGAATAGGAATTGCAACCTGTTCTTCCTCATTTGATTCAAAGTCGCCTACCAAAGTAAGTTTACGCTTACGCAGATGACTAAAGCTTTGATTCCGAGCAGCTCTAACAAGATAAGCCCTAGGGGTATCTAATGCTAATAACACTTGAAAATCGGTTTTGCACAACTTCTCCATAACTTCGGCTACAATATCTTTAGTTTTTTGCGGACAAAAACTATAGGCAGCGAGCGTAAGATGCTGGCAAATTTTACGGTAATTGTATCTCCAAAAATCCTCCTTAGTTTCCGCATGTTTAAAGAAGGAATTAATTGGATTTTTTCGCTTGTTCATAAGCAGTTTGTTTTTTGTCACCCAATAATTTGTTTAAACACGTCTACAGGACAGGTCTACCGTCAGGTAAATTCGTGGGACAATATGTGTACGGACATAGTTGTTCATTTTTGTTTAGAGAAAAAATGTTTTTCGTAGTAATGGTCTTAACCCAGTTCCTACTTCAGCCCTTGATTTCTAGAACTAGGATAATGATCCCACAAATAGCTAGGCTCGAAAATTATAGTTCGCCTTTGAGAATGGATTAAAGTCTGCTAGTAATGCGTTGTAAATAAATTGGTTACCCGTATGTACATACTTCGTAGTTTTCGGGGTATCAAAGATTATACTTTCGAAGTTGGTAAGAGTAATTTCACTTATAAGAGTGTAATTTGAAGTTGCAGTACTTTGAGGATCATCCAAACATTCTTGAACAATGTCAATGATAAGTGCTTCCTTTTCGCTTTTCCCCACTGGTAAAAGCCAAAACAGAGAATAGATTATTGCAAATACAAGTAATGTCTTACTTTTAAAAACTGTCGTTTTCATAACAATTTGATTTTGAAGAAATTTATTCTTCTCACTTGTAATAATTAAGGGCTGTTTAATGGTGGAGAAGAAAAAACCATCAAGTAGCCTAACCAAATCGAAATCATTAATAAAATAGAAGGAAGACAAAGAATGAGTTTATCACCGCATGGAGGGGGTACAGGATTGGGCAATTTGATGCCTTCTTTACAAAACCAATGCTCTTGAGTCATTGCTTATGAACATGTTGGTGACGAGACTCTGGTAATAAATCAACTTGTCTTTTTCCATTCATTAATGGCTTCTACATACATAACGTTAGCAAATAGCAAAACGGCACGGTACTTCATAAAACATAGTTTCATCAAGTTGTTCGTAAGCTTTTACTAACAATGGTATTAAGGTATATAAAATGGAAGCGCTAAGCTTATTATTTATTATAAAATTATGGCTACATGAATAATTAAAAATAGAACAAAAAGATGTGGTTGTTTTTATTTAATAGATTGATAACGATGTGCCTAGATTGTAATTTTTAAGATAAAAATAGTGGAAATGATATTAAAATGAGAAGTTTTGACAAGGAGGTGTTTGCCTTTTGAGACGTTTTATGAGTCGAAAAAGATATTTCTTTGTAAGAAAAAATTTATTATTTTAATACAGAATAGTTTCTTTTCTTAGGCTAAGAAGAGATTTTTATGCTCAGATATTAAGTAGTGATTTTGGATCTTAGGCTTACCAATTCCTTCCTTTGGTAAAGTTTAGAGATCCTTTTGTTTTTTAGGTGGAGTGCATTACAACTACGCTGCGTACATCTAAAAAAGCATTTTTGCCATATGGAACTCATCATAAAACTGGCCATTGACAAAAAGCGCTTCTTTTTCGTGACCGTAAGTTT
>JAHDHB010000071.1 GCA_020631545.1 Saprospiraceae bacterium
ACGCTACCCGTCGTTGTTCATATCATCCACAATAATGGACCTGAAAATATCTCCGATGCACAAGTCATTCAAGGAATTGCAGATTTGAATGCAGCTTTTGAAAATGTAGGCTACTACGATCCAAGCACTGGCGTAAACACCCAAATTGCCTTTTGTTTAGCCAAACAAGACCCAAATGGAAATGCGACCAATGGCATTACGCGAGATGTTTCTCCTTTGACGAATATGATCAAGGAGACACAAGACTTGGATGTCAAAAACTTAAATCGTTGGGATCCTTTAAATTATATCAATATCTGGCTTGTAAAATCCATTTGCAGCAATAGTAGTGGCTGTGGAGTAGCTGGTTATGCCTATTTTCCTTCTGCTCATGGTAGTAATGTGGATGGAATTATGAATGAAGTTCAATTCTTTGGTAGTAGTGAAGGAAATTCCACCATTCACACGCATGAAATGGGGCATTACCTTGGTTTATACCATACTTTTCAAGGCGGTTGCCCAAATAACGATTGCCTTTCGGATGGGGATCGGGTTTGTGATACACCGCCAGACCAATCTACGGCTTCTGTCCCTTGTGCAGGATCTGCGAATTCTTGTACCACCGATCCAGATGATCCATCAATAAATAATCCATTCAGACCAGTATTGGCAGGTGGACTAGGTGATCAAGATGATCAATTTATCAACTATATGGATTATGGAAATCGTTTTTGTTATTCCATGTTTACGCAAGGGCAAGCAGATAGAATGGACTATTTTATCAATAATACCCGTTTTAGTCTCTTGAATTCTAATGGTTGTTTCGATCCCTGTCTTTCTCCTATTACAGCATCATTTACAGCAAGTTCGACGACGGTAAATGTTGGACAAACTATCAATTTTACCAATACCAGTATAGGAAGTACGATTTATGAATGGCAAATTGATGGCGTCCCCTTTGCCAGTACCACCAATGGTAGTTATCAGTTTAATAATGAAGGCTATTACTCCATAACCTTAGTCGCTACCAATGCCGATCCCAACTGCCTAGAAGAATTTGAAATTCAGGTAGAAGTGATATGCCCTGCACAAGCGAGTTTTGTAACTTCCAACACAGAAATTTCTCCTGGAGATGTGATCTTATTTAATAATACTTCTGTGAATGCAACAAGCTATGAATGGTTTGTTGACAATACATTAGAAGGAACTAATTTTAACTTCAACTATACCTTCAATACCCTAGGAAATTACGAAGTTTTCTTAGTTGCTTCGGATGGTTTTTGTACGGATACCTCCGCTTCCATTTTGATTACCGTAACGACAGGTGGTTTGACACAAACGGGGTTACCTATCTGGCCACTAGTCGTGAATACTGGTGGTACATTTCAAGTTGTAGATTGGCGTGATACTATTCCTCTAGTAGGAAATTTACCAAATACAAGTGGTTTGGGCAATGGCCAAACAGGAGCTGCATTCAACGAATGTGGACAAATCGAATTTTTCGTTTTACATCCGGGAAGTAGCAATCCAAATGAATTGTTTATTTATTCTCCAGATGGAACACCATTACTTACGAATACAACACCGAATGCGCCGGGGTTGAATGCAGTGCGTGGGAATAATGAAATTCAAGTGATTAAAGTACCGAATACTATTGACCAGTGGTATATTATTTATAATGAATGGAGTACGGATGCGGGGGCTCCGCTGAATAATGCTGCCTATAATCCTGCTCGTGTACGGTATTCGAAAGTACAATATGATGGCGTGAATTTGACGGTCATTGATCGTGATATAGTCTTGACAGATAATACGAATACAGCCTACACCTATACTGACGGTGCCGCAGTATCTAGGACAGCCAATGGAAATTTTAATGCCCACTATCTTTATAAATGTAGAAGATCTACAAATTTTAGTTTTGTCTCCTTGGATCGATTCTTAATTGATAATACAGGAATTACTTGGGAAGCGAATACGGGAGATGTTCCTTCTACGTGGTGGTACTTAACAATATCCGGCTCTCCTATAGAATTGAGTCCTACGGAAGATCGAATCGCCGTTACTTGCCGAAATCAAAACACTAATTATACCGATGTTGTCGTATTTGATGCCTTGGCCTTCAATAATACTGCTGTTCAAGCGATTAGTGCTGGCGATTTGATTTTGCAACCTGATGGAGGCCCTAACGATCTTTCAAATGTCTTGAATATTGCCGATGAAATTGAGAATATTGCATATAATACCACCTATCCACTCTTGTTTCTACGAAATTTCGAACGAAAGCTAAGCCAGATAGAATTTAGTCCTAATGGCCGTTTTCTGTATATGACAAATGGAGGGTATGGCGCAGGAACTGCTACAAATTTGACCTACTTAGCACAAGTTGATTTGGATACCAATCCTCTAGAAGTTCGTTTGCAAATCCAAGAACCTCCAAATGGAACATATAACCCGACTACTGGACTAGGTTGTATCGGAAGCACTGCGGGATGTTCTGAGAACTATCATGCTATCGGGGCTATTGAATCAAGTTTTGATGGCAATTTATATTTTGGAAAACGTGAAAAAGATGTTCTATTTGTCATTCCAGATCCGAACAATTTTTTACCTCAAAACCTAATACCTTCTGATATAAACCTAGCGACTACAGATGAACCCAATATCATGCTCAACAATGGAGGCATTGTTGGAGCATTTCCTGATCAAATAGATGGTTATAACTATTTAGATAAACAGAAGGGGGAGGTAGCACTTATCGTCAATAGGCTTGATTGTAGTGGCAATTGTGATATTACTTATACGCTTGAAATCGCTACAAATAACACGTTGGTTGAATCTTTTTTGATTGAACAATGTCCTGATACGATCTATTTCTGCGCAGATACTAGCTTGGTTTATAGCTTGACAGAACCTATTTCTGGTCTTTACTATCCTGCTGCGGTAGTGAATGGAAATACGAACTATCCTTTTACTGGTATTTTTGATTTTTCAGACAATTCCGCTTGTGGTGAAATCTGTGATAATGAGGTTGATGGTGATGGTGATGGCTATGTAGATTGTTTTGACTCCGATTGTCTTTGTAATGAAGATGACTGCACAACGACGACCATAGAGCAAAACTTTGCGACCCAATTAGCTTGGCAAAGTACGGTAGATTTGGCGAGTATCTCCAGTACGCCCATGGTCGCTAACCTCAATCCGCAAGAAGATGATATTCCTGAGATTATTATAGGAGAAGCCACTTCCATTACTCCTCAACAATTGATGAGCAAATTTTTAATTTTCAGTGGGGATGGAAGTAACAATACTGCCCCAAAAGAATTAGTCATTAGTGGAGGATATGAAGGATATCCAGCTAATCTACCTGCCATAGGAGATGTCAATAGAGATGGAATTCCAGAATTAGTCATGATTTCAAGTAATAGTAGGATAAGGGTTTATACCAATTATAGTACAACAAACCCTAATGTAATGGATGAGCTTGTAGCCTCTACAGATGTGGTCGATAATCGGGAGAATAGAGTCTATCTCGCAGATTTTGATCAGGACGGAATTTCAGAAGCCTATGTAGGAAATGATGTTTTTAAGTTTGATTTTTCCAATCCGCTTAGCCCTACGTTGACTAAGGTTTTAAATGGTGCGGGGAGTAATGGCCATTTAGCAAGATCGGGGTATCAGTGGAATTCCTATAGCCCTGTAGCTGCTGACGTTCTTTCGGTAGCGGATTGTGGTGGAGATCCTGATTGTGAAGGACTTGAACTCATCGCAGGAGAGTTGATGTTTTCTGTAGATTTAAATGCATTTGATGGTGATGGTTTGGAAATCAAGGTGCAACGCGATCTGAATACCTTGCAAAGTACTTATTCTTTTGGTGATGGTTATACTTGTGTAGCGGATATGGATTTAGATGGAATAATGGATGTGGTAGTGGCAGGAAGGAGAGGAAGTACTTATGGAACTTATGTCTGGAATAAAAATGGGGCACTCCAATTCTTCCCAAATCCTAATACAGCATTTCCTCAGATTTATGGCGCAATGCCTTGCATTGCAAATGTTTATGATGATACGGTGAATGGTTTTACAACGGATTATCCTGAAATTATCATGACTTACCGTAATGGTCTGATTGCCCATAACTTAAATGTAGCAGCGAGTACACCAGCAACCCCTTACTGGTGGGATTTATTGGTGCAAGATTTATCGGGTATGACAGGGGCAACCGTCTTTGATTTTAATGGAGACGGTATCAATGAGATCGTTTATCGAGATGAATTGAATTTGAGGATTTTATATGGTGGGGCTCTTCCTTTGCCTCCTGGGGTAGATCCAGAACGAAATTGGAGCACTTTTGTAGCAGGATCAGGTACTTTCGATGAACATCCTGTTATTGCTGATGTAGATAATGACGGTCAAGCAGAAATCGCGGTTACCAGCTATACTTTTTCTGGAAATAATTCACCGATAGGAGATTATAGAGGACGTTTACGAGTTTTTGAAGCCGATTTGTCGAATGGAGATCCTTGGATGTCCGCTAGAAATATTTGGAATCAGTTCAATTATTTTGTGGTCAATATCAACGATGATTTATCCCTTCCCGTCCAACAGCAACTTCATCATTTAGAACTACCTGATGCAGGGAGTGGGAATTATCCGCTCAATATTTTCGTAGCGCAAACGCCTTTATTGGATAACAATTTTGATCCTTATCTTCCTATTCCTGATGCGACGGTAGTCGTAGATACGCTTAATTGTCAGGAAGATAGTATTTCCGTTACACTTACAATTTGTAATCTTGGTGATGCGGTTTTAGCTGATTTTACTCCAATTACTTTTTATGATGATAATCCGACCCTTGCTGTGGCAAACGACATCTTTACCTTGCCACTAGGACAAAATGTAGCAGTAGATAGTTGTATGACAATGTCTTATACAATCCCTGCTGTGTTGAATACCAATATTTATGTGGTAGTGAATGACGATGCCTCCTTGAGTCCGATTTTTGATTTAACGACAGATTTTCCTGTAACATCTATCAATGAATGTGATTATACCAATAATATAGCATCTTTCCTATTCAATTACAGTTCACTTTCCTTAGATTTAGGCCCCGATATCGTCGTTTGTCAAAATGGGGTTTATGAATTTAATGCTGGTAGTGGATTTGCTTCCTATACTTGGCAAGATGGTTCTATTGATTCTATATTTACAGCTTATGAACCAGGGATTTATTGGGTTGATGCATTAGATGATTGCGGCTTTGTACAAAGCGATTCGGTAAGGATAACTATCGATTCTACTACTGTTTTAAGTCTTCCTGATACCATCTTATGCCAAGGAGAAACGTATAGCCTTACGGTCAATAATTTCACGACTTTTCAATGGTTTCCTGATGATGGCTCTATTGATTGTTTAGATTGTGGAACAGTGAATATTATGCCTATAAATGATACAGTTTACACTGTTATTGCTACGTCTAGTCTAGGTTGTATCAGTGTGGATTCTTTCAATATTGATTTTTCTGGGCAATTACAAACTTACGATACCCTAAGTATTTGCCAAGGAGAATCCGCCCTGATTTTTGGAAATTTAGAATCCGTTGCAGGAGATTATTCAGAAACTTATAGCAACCCAACTTCTTGTGATTCTGTTCATACCATCACGCTAGAACTCTTGGGGCTTCCTATAGTAACAACTAGTATCAATAGTGGTTCATGTACTGGGAATTCTGACGGCTCGGCAACGGCTATAGCGTCAGGAGGCGATGGCAACTATTCTTATACTTGGAACGATCCTCAGAATCAAATAAATCAAATAGCAACAGGTTTACCAGCAGGTACTTATCAAGTGACAGTGACTGATGCGAATGGATGTACTGCTACTGCAAATGCAGCCATCGTAAGTACAGGAGCTTTATTGGCATCAAGCCAAATAACGAGCGACTACAACGGAGAAAACATCAGTTGTAATGGTGCAAGTGATGGGAGTGTCCTTGCTAGCACATCAGGCGGAATACCTCCCTATTCATATATCTGGAGTACAGGCAATTCTGGTGCCGCTCAAACGGGTTTGCCAGCGGGCACTTATCTAGTAACTATTTCTGATGTCAATGGATGCTCCGCTACTTCGGCTATTACCTTAGCAGAGCCCTCTATTATTTTGACTTCCAGTCAAATAACGAGTGACTATAATGGCGAAGACATCAGTTGTAATGGAGGGAATGACGGTGCCGTTCTTGCTAGTGCATCTGGAGGCGTTTCTCCTTATACTTACGAATGGAGTACAAATGCTATAGGTGCTGTGCAAACGACTTTATTCTCAGGTACTTACCAAGTAACGGCAACAGATGCAAATGGATGCACCGCAACTTCTACCATTACACTTTCTGAACCACCTATCTTATTGGCATCAAGCCAAATATCAAGTGATTACAATGGAGAAAACATCAGTTGTAATGGTGCGAGTGATGGGAGTGTTTTTGCTAGTGCTTCAGGAGGCTTACCACCCTACACTTATCAATGGAGTACAGGGAATAACGGTTCTTCTCAAACAGCTTTACCCTCAGGTACTTATATCGTAACGGTGACCGATGCAAATGCTTGCTCTACAGTCTCCTCAATTACTTTAACAGAACCCGCTGCTTTAGTTGCTACCGTTTTAATATCAAGCGATTACAATGGTGAAGATATTAGTTGTAACGGTGCCAGCGATGGTAGTCTAGAGGCTAATATCGCAGGAGGTGTAGCGCCATATTCCTATCTGTGGAGTACAGGTGATATGAATATGACAGCCTCAGGATTACCTTCAGGTATTTATGAGGTAACAATAACAGATACAAATGGTTGTACAGTTACAGCTTCTGGGCAATTGGAAGATCCTCCAGCTATCATGGCCTCCATTACAGGCTCTAGTTTAAGCTGTTTTGGTGAATCGAACGGTAGTCTCACAGTGAATGCCTCCAATGGCAATGCCCCCTATACCTTCAATTGGAGTACAGGGTTTAGTGAAGCCAGTGCTAGTAGTTCGACCTTAAGTAATATTGCTGCGGGGAATTATTCAGTTACCATAAGTGATAACAATGGCTGTACGACCGACATAGGAGGCACAGTTCTTAGTTCTCCAGCCATTTCACTTAGCCTAATTACGGAGCCTGTAGCCTGCCTCGGCAATCAAGACGGACGAGCATATTTGACCACAAATGGTGGAACACCTCCTTACTCCGTTGCGTGGGATAATGGCGAAGTAGGCCCGAATGCCGAATTTTTAGGTGTTGGTAGTCATACGGTTACAGTAACGGATGCTAGTGGCTGTACAGCTACTGAAGCCCTAACGATAGGAAATGCTACGCCCTTAAATATTGGGGTGGATGTTACGCCTGTTTCTTGTTATGGAGGAAATGACGGCATGGCCTTAGTTACTACTTCGGGAGGCGTAGCGCCTTACAACTATACTTGGGGAAATGGCGAAACTACCCCACAAATAATGGATTTGGCAGCAGGTATTTATCCTTTAGAGATTACGGATCAAAATGGGTGTGAGTTATTTGTCAATATTACGGTTAATGAACCTGCTGCGCCTATTGACTTAACTTTTAACACAATAGATGCGGCTTGTTTTGGTGAAGAAAATGGCCAACTAGCAGTCACTGCCACTGGGGGTGTTCCTAGTTATACTTACCAGTGGAATAATGGTGCTACAGGGGCAACTGCATTCAACTTGGGGGTAGGAACCTATACCGTGACTGTGGTAGACCAGAATAATTGTTTAGCCATTGCTTCTAGCATGATAGAGCAGCCATCCGCTGTCTATGGCCAAGCAGAAACCCAAGACATTAGTTGTCAAGGAGAGGAGGATGGTGTGATTACCGTAGTCAATCCTACTGGAGGTTTTAGTCCTTATCAATATTCCTTGAATGGAGTTGACTATCAGGTTGGTAGCGTTTTTGGCGATTTGCCTAGTGGAAATTATTCTCTCCATATTCAAGATGCAGAAGATTGTGAATTCGTTCTAGAAAACATCATTGTGCAAAACGGACAAAATCCTTCTATAGTTTTTAATGCAGGGCCAATTATTAGTATTCAATTGGGGGATAGTGTCCTGTTGAATACAACGGCTTCTCCTTTATTCTCTTCTTTTATTTACGAGTGGACACCCTCAGAAAATCTATCTTGCGATGACTGTCCCGCCCCCATTGCCCAACCAACGGAAGATATTATTTATACTGTAATGGTAGAAGATACGCTTACGGGCTGTACAGCAAGCAATGAGGTCCGAATCCTAGTGACCAAAGATCGTAATGTTTATATTCCAAATGCCTTCACACCCAATGGTGATAATATTAATGATGTTTTTATGGTGTATGGAGACCAAAGTGTAGCGCAAGTTCGAAGGATGGTAATTTATGACCGCTGGGGAGAGTTATTACTTGAAGCGGAGAATTTTCAACCGAATGATCCTGCTTTTGGATGGGATGGTATGTTTAGAGGTAAACGGATGAATCCAGCTATTATGGTTTATTTTATCGAAGTAGAATTTGTAGATGGTGAGATTATTTCTTACAAAGGCGATCTAACTCTTCTTCGTTAAATAAATAGAAAAAATAATAGTATATTTCCTCAAATACAGGCGCTCGAAGAAGAAACCTTCGTCACTTTTTTGTAAAATAAATTTGCAGTTTTAGGCTAAGTAATACATATTACTTAGCCTAATCTTTTACAAGAATCTGTAAAGTTGTCATTTGACATACGACGCGAAAACGGTAAAGACTAAGGCTGCACTAGATGAGATTAGAGATGTAGGAAAAGTTATATTATTTAAGGAGGTTTTAAGGTAGTTTTTTAACGAAGTATTGAAGCAAAGCCTTTTTAATTCATTTTAGATTTATGCCGTTTTAGTTAAAAAACATTTGTTTATAAATTCTTCTTGTTTTATCTTTGTCTTATTAACCGAAAAATAGGGCAGATGCTCCCAAGAGTTTTTGGAGTTTAGGAGAGCTACTTTTAGTGGATGTTTTGCTTAAAAACAGGGCTAAAAAGCTTGTCCTTATCCAATTAATAAATAATGAAATGCTAGAATGTTAGTAAGTGGGAATAAAAATATTAACTAGGTATTACTATAGAGAACTGTCAATATTATAGTGCTTTTATTTTTTTTTTACAATATACTGCAAACCTAATTTAGGAATTCATTTTTTGCTTGGCGATTTTTTTGCTAAATTTGAATCGGAGGATAAAATGAACATCGCGTTTAATTAAGTGTTGTATGTATGTTCAATCTAAGTAAAGGAGTTTAGTTTGAATCATCAACCCATTTATTATCAAGGTAGTAGTAGTGAACTTGATATGTTTTTTATAGCAAGGGCTTGTTTTTGAAAAAATAATCTTGTGAATATTTGTTTTGAAGCGAGGATTTAATTTAGAGGATTTTCGCCTTTCAAGTGTGGATTAACGTTTTTTGTAGCTTTATTATAGTTTTCCTTACTATAAGAGAAAAGCAACGGAAAATGCTAGTAATACCTGCCCAACGCTTTATTTCAAGGGAGATAGCGTTGCATATACTCACATCGTTTAAGTCCTAAAGATACTATTGTCCTCCAGATGACAGCGTATTTTTTAATCTAATTATATTATGAAATTATGCCTATGAAAAATTTTACCATTAAAATGGTATTGATGTCTCTGCTTGCCTTGGCATCATTGGGCTTATATGCTCAAGCGCCGGTACCTCCTACAAATGACGATGTTTGTAATGCCATTGATGTCCCTGATGATGGGATAGGAATCTTTATGGCGGTTGATACAGCTACTTTTCAAGTAGGAGAAGATGCTATTACCCCACCTCTTGATGGGGGGTGTGAATTCAATAGTTGGTGTGACAACGGAATCGATGCTTCGGTTTGGTTTAAGTTTACTGCTCCTGCTTCTGGTGCTGTAGATGTTAGTATTTGTGGTTCTTCTTATGATACTCAGTTGGCTGTTTATTCAGTTGGAGATTGTAATGATTTTAGTACATTTGCTTTTATTGATGGTAGTGATGATTCTCCAACTGGTACTCCTGGTGCTACATGTGGACCTGAAGACACTAATATCCCTGGCTATGGTTTGGCTTCTGAAGTTCATTTAGAATGCTTAACCGCAGGTGCTGTTTATTATGTATTGGTGGATGAATGGAGTGCTAATGGGGCTACTGCAGGAGGCTTGCTTGATATTAAAGTTACAGAAACTGCTGCTATGGCAACGGGTGTAGCGATTAGCGATACGCTTACTTTTGCTCCTACCTGCGCTGGGGGAAATGATGGTGCTGTTGCTATCGATTATTCTGGTACGTACCCTTATACTTTCGAATGGAGTACAGGAAGTACAGATTATTTTACGGTTGGTTTATCTGAGGGAGAAACGGTTTCTGTTACCATTACTGATTTTTGCGGTACCAGTGCTATAGCAGAAGCTACTGTTCCTGTTACCCCTATTGCCACTCCAATTACAATAGTAGAGTTGGCCGCTCAAGCCGCTTATTGTGGTATGGGATATGCTTCTTTGGAAATTGGGGGAGGAACTCCGCCATATGAAGTGGTATGGAGTAACGGTGTTCAAGGTGTCTTTAGTTGGTTGGAGAAAGGCGACTATACTGTATCTATTACTGATCAATGTGGTGATGCTACAACCTCTAGTGTTACTATTGATGGTTTAGCAGATGCCGGACCAGATGTAATGATGGGATGTGGACCTTCTACACTTGGAGGTGCGCCTACAGGTAGTGCTGTAGTTCTTGATAATTCTATAACTTATTCCTTAGATCAGTCTATAGAAGGTATTGTTGCTTGTCGTTCACAGGATCCTTCTCCTCCTTATATTTCAGATAATGGTTATTACCGTGTATTTGATCTAGCAAATGATTTTGGAATTACTACTGATTATACTATTGATGAAATAGAAATTGCTATTTCTTTTGCCTTTTCTAACAGCAGTTCTGGCCTTCAGCCACTTGAATGTAGAGTGTTTGAGGTAGACAATGCAAATCTTGGGGTAGCGAACTTTACTCCTGTAGATACTATAAAGGTGAATCTACCTCAGATAGATACTGCTCAGTTTTTCAGCTTCCCTATTAATTATACTATACAAGCGAATCAGCTTATTGCTATAGAAATCTGGAACCCTAGAGGAGCTGATGACGGTAATTTCCTTAGCATTGGTGCGAATGAATCTGCGACACTAAATAATAGTACGACTTGGCTTAGATCGGAAGGATGTGTACTTACAACTCCGACTCCTGTCTCTGCTATTGGATTTATGGATCAAATGATTGTTAATCTTGTTCAATATGGTGCTTACTCTGGTGGATATACCTACCAATGGTCTCCTACTACTGGCTTGGATGATTCCACCGCGGCAAACCCAATGCTTACTCTTGAAGAGCCAGCAGGAGTTATAGATTATACTGTAGTTGTTACTGATGATAATGGTTGCTCCGCTACTTCAACGGTTTCTGTAGACGCTACAGAAGCTGGTGTTCCTGGTGATGCTGGTACGCTTGCTGGAGGAGGAGGTGCTTGTTATAATGGTATACTTACTGCTACTGAAGCAACAGCTCCTACCATTCCTGCTGGAAATTCTCAGATGTACGCTTTGACACAAGGTTCTACTTTGACAATTGTTGGTCTTTCTGCAACTCCTTCCTTTGATCTTTCTGCTATTGATTTTGCCACATTGGGCGTGCCTGATTGTGGGGACTTTACGATACACTCTTTTGTTTACACTGATATTTCTGATTTAAGTGGTGTTGTTCTAGGTACGACAACAGGCGTCGATGTTGCAGGTTGGATTGGTTCTGGTGCGCTTTGTGCAAGCATTGATGTACTTGGTGCTCCATTTATGGTCGCTTGTTCAGATGTGGACATTATGACTTCTTCTACGGTAGAAAATTGTGGCCTATCTGACGGTTCAGCTACAGCTACGGTTTCAGGTGGTACAGCTCCTTACACTTACCTTTGGTCTGACGGGCAGACAGCCGCCACGGCTTCTGGTTTGACTTCTGGAGCTTATAGCCTTGTTGCTACTGATGCAAATGGCTGTACGGCTTCTACCACTGCAAACGTTGGAAACTCTGCTGGCCTTACAGCCTCTGGAGTGGTAACGAATGTATCTTGTAATGGTGAAGCTAGTGGTGCTATTGATTTGATGCCTTCTGGAGGTACAATGCCTTATACTTTTAACTGGTCTAATGGAGCTACTACAGAAGATTTAGCAGGCTTAGGGGCTGGAAGTTATTCTGGTACGGTTACGGATGCAAATGGTTGTACTTTTGTTGGTACGGTAGAGATCACAGAGCCTACTGCATTGGCTGGAGCTACTGTTTCTACTGATGCATCATGTAATGGTGTAGCAGATGGTGAGGCTAGTGTTTCTGCTTCTGGTGGTACTGCCCCTTATACTTATGCTTGGAGTAATGGTGGAACTTCTGCTTCTCTAGCAGGCTTAGGGGCTGGAACTTATACTGGTACAGTTACGGATGCAAATGGTTGTATGCTTGTAGCTTCTGCTACCGTTGGTGAGCCTTCTGCTATTATAGCTACTACTGTTGTTACTGACGAAATGGAAGGAGACATGATGGGCGCTATTGATTTAACGGTTTCTGGTGGTACTGCTCCTTATACTTTTGCTTGGAGTAATGGTGCTACGACAGAAGATCTTGCTGGCTTAGTTGGTGGAGATTATACTGGAACGGTTACCGATGCAAATGGTTGTACAGCAGTTAGCGGTCCACATACCGTTGTTAATATTGTTTCGGCTATTGAGGATATTGAAGGCTTAAATGCGTTGAATATTCAACCAAATCCTACTTCTGGAAACGTTAGTATCAACATTGCTTTAGACAAGCAAATGCAAGTTCGTTTGGATGTCTTCAGTGTTGCTGGACAATTGGTACGTAGTTTTGAGAATGCTACAATTACTAACAAACAATATGAATTGGATCTAAGTGCTAACGCTGATGGCGTTTACTTTGCTAGATTCACCATTGATGGTCAAACCATTACTGAGCGTATTGTCTTGATGAAATAAGAGCTTATTTTTTAGCTTTTAAATATGAAAAGCCCTTGATCAACTTTGATCAAGGGCTTTTTTCTATGAAATAGAAGCGCACCGAAGGTAAGCGCGTGTGGCTGAGCGATAGAAGCGGTATGGTGTGCGCTACGAAAGCTAGGAAGCAGGGCGTGCAGGTAGCTGACGTTTAGGAAGATGACTGCACAACCATGCTGAATGCTTTCGTAGGGCGCGCCATTTTAGCGGATAGCGCGACCCTAAGCGTTAGCGATAGGGGCAGCTCCTCTTGAAAATACGATCTAAGATTTAAGAAGTATGATGTTTATTATTTACTAGCAAATAATAATTTGCATCATGAGGGGAGCATAAATAAATCGTATTTTTTTATTAATTCTTCCAACTTTACGGCGTAAACTCAAGATTAGACCATAGTATGATAGACATTCTGTACATCCTCGTCATCTTCAATTTTTTCCAGTAATTTCTCAATATCCGCTGCTTGTTCTTCGTTTAAAGACTTGGTCACATTGGGGATACGCTCAAATCCAGAAGAAAGAATTTCGATTTCCATTTTCTCCAAGGCGGCCTGAATAGCACCAAAGCTTTTGAAATCACCATAAATCATAATGAATTCCTCATCTTCGAAGACTTCTTCTGCGCCATGATCTATCATTTCTAACTCCAATTCCTCAGGGTCTAACTCCCCTTTAGCAATCTTAAAATGGCATTGATGCTCAAACATAAATACTACGGAACCTGCTGTGCCTAAGCTACCATTACATTTGTTGAAGTAGCTTCGGATGTTGGCCACCGTTCGTTTGTTATTATCTGTCGCGGTTTCGACGATTATCGCAATACCGTGAGGGCCATAGCCTTCAAAAAGCGTTTCTTTATAATCTGAGGTGTCTTTATCTGTAGCTTTTTTTATCGCCCGAGTTATGATATCCTTGGGCATATTGGCATCTCTAGCATTTTGAAAGCAAGCTCTCAACCGCGAATTGGTGTCAGGATCGGGGCCGCCTGATTTAATAGCGATAACGATGTCTTTTCCAATGCGGCTAAAGGTTTTGGCCATTTTTGACCAACGTTTCATTTTTCTAGCTTTGCGATATTCAAAAGCTCTTCCCATGAGTATTGATATTTTTTGAGCTTGGCTAAATTAAAATTCCAAGATCCCGAGTTCAAGTAATAGTTAAGTAAGTTGGGGCAAAAGGAGCAACAATTTGACACCAACAACTGAACTTCGCGAAGTTAATAAAAAAAATGCCAATAGGCAACCTCTAGAAATAGCATCTTTACTCCTTAGAATTCTTCCAATTCTCTTAAATAGCGTAGCTTTGCGGTTGAATCTCAATAATTGAGGCTGCCATGACAACATTATGATGAAAGATATAAGCAAAATGATTTTCATGCTGCTTATATCCTAAATCGCACATTTGCATAATTTATACTTGTATCATGCTAGAAATTGGTAAATTAAATACTTTAACTGTTTTAAGACCTTCTCCACAAGGGCTTTACCTTGGTGATGAAGATGCCGAAACTGCCGTCCTGCTTCCTAATAAGTATGTACCTGAGGGGCTCAACATCAATGACGAAATTGAGGTGTTTATTTATAGGGATTCTCAAGACCGAGTAATCGCTACCACTTTGGAACCTATGGCGATGGTGAATGAGTTTGCTTTTCTACAAGTTCGTGAAGTGACCAAATTTGGGGCTTTTATGGATTGGGGGTTAATGAAGGATTTGTTGGTGCCTTTCCGTGAACAGGCCACAAAAATGAAGGAAGGGAATTTCTACGTCGTCTTTCTTTACTTGGATGAGCAAACGGATAGGGTAGTGGCTACTAGTAAATTTGCACGTTTTTTTAAGCGTCATGATATTCGTGTGCAGGAAGGTGAAGAGGTTGATTTATTGGTCTATAAAACAACTGAGCTAGGAGCAAATGTTATCATTAATAATTCATACCAAGGGCTTATCTACAAAAATGAGCTCTTTCAGCGAGTTCGATATGGGCATAAATTGAAAGGTTTCATTAAAAAAATAAGGGAGGGCAACAAAATTGACGTTAGCCTTCAAAAGCAAGGGCATCTGAATATTGAGCCTAGTGCTGAAAAAGTGCTTGAAGAGCTTAAACGTAGCGAAGGTTTCCTTGGTCTTAATGATAAAAGTCCACCACAAGAAATTTACAACGAACTACAAATGAGTAAGAAAACCTTTAAAAAAGCGATTGGAGGTCTTTATAAACAACGCCTTATCCGAATCGAAAAAAGTGGTATCTACTTGATTGATGTCGAGGAAGAAGAGGGGGGATAGTTAGTAACTAAGCAGTGAACTCTTGCCAAAATTCGGCAAAACTTTGTAGAGGGTAGAAAATATAGAGTAGAAGGACTTTTGATTTTTCGAAGAAAAATCAAGTCGTTATAACGGTCAACGTCCTTCTACTCTATACCCTCTACTCTCTACATGGTAGTGGCTTCGCCACCTTAGGAGTTAGGAGTTAGGAGTTTTTAGAGTGGACTGCATCAAGTTAAGCATAGCTACTTGTGTTTTGTACTAAAAATAACATTGTTGAACGTGTGAATGCCTGATAAAATGACTTTTAAAAAAGCAACTCAAAACGATATTGCTGCTATTGTTGGAATGTTGGCAGATGATAAGCTTGGAAAACAACGGGAAGATTATCAAATCCCCTTGCCGTCAGTCTATTTAGAAGCTTTTGAGCATATAATCGCGGATAAAAATCAAGAGCTTATTGTCGTAGAAGATGAAAATGCTGAAATTATAGGAACCTTACAACTAACTTTTATCCAATATCTTACTTATCAGGGAGGAATACGAGCACAGATTGAGGCGGTAAGAATTAGAAAAGACAAAAGGGGACAGGGAATAGGACAAAAAATGTTTGAATGGGCTATTAATCGAGCAAAAGAGAGAAAAGCGCATTTAATTCAACTAACTACGGATAAAAAAAGACCTGATGCCATTAAGTTCTATAAAGATTTAGGGTTTTATCCATCTCACGAAGGAATGAAAATACATTTCA
This sequence comes from Saprospiraceae bacterium, assembly GCA_020631545.1. GTDB lineage: Bacteria > Bacteroidota > Bacteroidia > Chitinophagales > Saprospiraceae > JAHDHB01. Next base: position 16,066 of record JAHDHB010000071.1, read on the forward strand.
AGTAATTCGTACAAGAATTTATCGTGGTTCTTGTCTTTTAATACAAAGGAAGCTGTTGTTTCATGCGAATATCACTTACCGTTTCACGAAATTGGAATAGAGCAGTGTTGATATCTCCAAAGGTATTGGTATTTTTGATATTGTCATAGTACTTATTCTGGCGAATGACTTTTCCTAGATCATAGCACCAATACAAGGACATCAAAGGGTTGATAAACAGCTCGCTGCCTAGTGTTCTGTGCGTTCGGTGATGATTGCCGAATTCACCTGCTATAGCACTGACTATCGAATTGGAGACAATACTTTCCTTACCTTTCATGCATTCATTCGCATACTTGACAGCAGCTACATATTGTTGTCCTTCAGGCATTTCTGCAAGAACTTGAAATGCTCCTAAGTATCCTCCATTGCGCATCAACGTTGCCGTATTTTCTAGGAATAGGTAATGCGATACGCCATGAAAATGATCAATGCCAAACCCTAAGGAAATCAAGTACTTATCTTTTACTTTACATTGATGGACAGCCGCCATGGAGCAAATATCCTCTGCTGGAGTACCCAAGCTCGCTTCATCTCCAAACATCAGGCTATCTGTACCGCCATCCACTAGTAAAATGGTGTCAATTTTTAATTGATCAATTAAAAAATTATAAGCCTTTTTTAAGGGTTTTACACCTGTTTTATCAAAGCAATAAACAGGAACTTGCTGTTGTTGCGTTAAAAACCAAGTTGACAAGTATTTCTCGGGAAAATAATTGCGTCCAGATAAATCTTGATCCACTGCATTTGCTAAAAAGCAATTCGGAAAAATTTCTTTAGCCGTGGTATCCTGTAACCAAGTAAAGGAAAGGTTGGCTAAATGTACATTCTTTCCTTGTGCTTTCAAATTAAGGTACAAGGGCAAGCTGGCATAGACATCAAATCCACCTCCTGCACCAGCTATAAGTACATTTTCTGCCTTTTCTAATTTTTGAAATAGAGGAATTTTATCTAATTTCAACATGGTGTCTTGTTGTATAGTCCAGTAATTCTCGGTTAATGAGTAGTTTTTTGCCAAAATTTGGTCACTTATTTCGCGAACCAAAGGGTTGAAAACCCTTGCTATAGAACCTCGAAGGCTACCGCCTTCTCTAGCGCACACCCGATA
>JAHDHB010000662.1 GCA_020631545.1 Saprospiraceae bacterium
AAGTTAGGATGGCGCATAGAATTCTCTATCACTATTTCTTGTCAGCAAAGAAAGCTTTCACTTCATCTTTGTGAATCATTTGTTGTTTGTAAGTATACTTCCCTGTTACAGGATCTTTCATACTTTTTACAACTTTAACGTAGTTCTTACCTCCAGAGGTTGCGGCACGTTGTCCCGCCCTTGCGTTCTTAGAAATTTTCTTAGCCATGATTATTTAATTTCCTTGTGAATAGTATATTTCTTCAAAATAGGATTATACTTCTTAAGCTCAACACGAGCAGGAGTATTTTTCCGATTTTTTTCCGTAACGTAACGCGATGTGCCAGGTTGACCACTGTGCTTATGTTCGGTGCATTCTAGAATAATTTGAATGCGATTTCCTTTCGACTTCTTAGCCATTGCGACAAAATATTAAAGATGGTTAAACAACCAAAGGTTTTACAATTTAATTCCAATATCTACTCCTTTCTTTTGGAGTTTTTGCAAGTAAGCGTACACTCCTAGCTTATTAATGTTTCGGAGAGCTTTTGCACATACCTTAAGCGTAACCCATTTCCCTGTTTCAGGAATGAAAAATCTTTTCTTTTGGATGTTCGGCAAAAAACGTCGCTTAGTCTTTCTGTTGGAGTGGGAAACGTTATTACCTGTTACAGGTCGCTTTCCAGTCAATTGACAAACTCTAGACATCGTTACAGAAAATTTTAATAACATCTCAGCCTAAACCGGAATGTCATTTAATGATTGAAAAATAAGGTGGTGACCCCGGAAGGATTCGAACCTTCAACCGCCTGATCCGTAGTCAGGTACTCTATCCAATTGAGCTACGGGGCCAACTTTTTTAAGAGGTTTTGAACGGAATATTTACATCTCCGCCCTTGCTCGGCTGCAAAGGTACATATTTTTGTATTAAAACAATAGTACTCAGCATTTTTTTTTTGTATTTATACACAAAGTTTTTTGGATTGAATTTACTTTGCTGATTATTAGTTGTTTATTGTTTTTGAGGCAGCTAGTACGTTACTTAGTTTAATGAATGCTACAAAAATACGGATTCTTTTTGACTAAATAATAACAGAGGGTGAGTAGATTTTTGTTTTTGCGCTAATATGATTGATTATTAATGTGTTGAGTCGTTTTTGAATGCCATTCTCTTGGTCAAGAGAATTTCTTTCTTTCTACTTTTTTATCCAATAAAATCGTTTTGTCAACGTTATAAGAATGCTTTATTTGAATAAGATTGTCTTTGTACGGAATAGACATATAGTCACCGCAAAGTTCCATTATTCAAGGGTTTTCGCTTATATTAGTGTATGTGATTGGTTCTGCTTAAATCTATTTATGAATTTTTTAGTTGGTAGAAAAAGAAAAAATACCTTCTTAATACACTAAAAGGAAACCAATTCTATAATTTTTTCGTTAGTAATAATCTATGTCAGATATGCATTATGTTTTCCTCCTTCATGGTTCTGGTCGAAACAAACCAGGCTGGTCTACCTCTTTTAGAACTATACTAGAAGAGCGAGTTGAGTTATATACAGGCCTTAAGTCTTCCTCTCAACGTAAGCGAGTTGAGTTTGTTGAGATAAATTATGGTGACGTATTGGAACAAAATGTCCAACGCCTTTTAAATGGAGGATATTCCCTAGGTAAGTTTAATGAATGGCTTCAAGGAGCATTTGATCGGCGTAAGAATGGGCTTCCCTTAGTCGATGGCGCTTCAAAAAAAGAACTAGCAGCTAATTTTACCTTAGAGTTTTTAATGGATGCCTTGACTTATTTGTGGAATCCAGAAATGGCTCGTTATGTCCAATTAAAGGTAGGTTCACAGGTACTTAATGTTGTCAAAGAAGCTTCAACAGGAACCCGATTCTCATTTATCGGTCATGGCGTAGGAACAAAGGTCGCATTTGATTTTTTGCACAATCTTTATGGGGAGATGCGTTATCCCATCGGGATGGAAGTGCCTTTTCGTGTTACGCCCCAAGGAAATCCTTCTAGAGATAGCATGGCTGTAAGCTATTTGCATTTGTTGGGTAATGCTGCTCATGGATTAAGCAAAATCGATGCGGCAAGTTTTGATATGAACAATTCCCATGTTCGACTTTATAATCGTTTTTCGACGCCCAAACAAGGAGGGATTGTACGCTTGGGGTATCGTACCTATGGTCATCGCTATGATTGGCTATCTAGGCTGGGGCTGAATTCTTTAGTAAAACCCAATTTCATCTCAGGGTATTCCGAATTGACGGCAGTAACGGGACTAGATATGCGCTCTTTGGAAGCCTATATTAATCATCCAGCAGTACACATTCCCATAATTGAGGACTTGTATATGTCGAGGGGAAAAAAGGTGGAAAATCGGAATCAAATAATGGGCGATTATGAAACACAAAAAAATATTCCTGCTGTAGCTGCTGAATTGAGTACGCTTTTAAGTCAGCATGGTGAAGGAGGGGCTTTAGAAGGCAAGATTCATTTTTTTGATTTTCTAAAACGACTGGCGGATGCCTTTTTAGAATTAAGATAGGAAGATAAATTGGGATGTATGACCTACATAATCAGCAAATTTGCAGTGGGTAGATGGTATAGTGTAGAAATGTTTTTTCGTAAAAAAAACTTATTTCAGTAAGTTACTCTATTTTAAAAGTTTTAGATTCTACTTGATGCTGGCCTTGCCAGATTAGGAGGTATGATTTTAATACAACCCAAACCGTACACTTATTAACTGTATA
>JAHDHB010000072.1 GCA_020631545.1 Saprospiraceae bacterium
TTTATTTTAGAAAAAAATAAAGGTTCTCCTTTAATTTGGATACCATTTGGCTCGTTAAGCATTTTTTTGTAATTTTAGTATGAAACGCATTATTGCAACCTATTTTAGTACTCCATTTCTGTTTTTAAACATAGAAAGCGCGTACTGTCCATCGTTTTTACTAAAGGTTTACAATGAGATTCTCCTACTCCCTTCTTCTTATCCTTCTTTCTTTTGGCACGCTCCCCATTTCAGCTCAAAAAGGCCCCTGGGTGCTCAAAAAAAACAAATCTGATATCAAGGTTTATACCCGCAACGTGGAAGGCTCCAATTTAAAGGACTTAAAGCTTGAAGCTAGAATGAAAGGCACACTTAGTAGTGTTCTTGCTGCCTTTTATGATGTAGACACCTATAAGGATTGGGCGTACAGCACGACTGAAACTAAGGCCTTGAAAATCGTTTCTGATTTAGAAATGTACTACTACACCGTTTCCGATTTTCCTTGGCCCTTCCAAGATCGTGATTTGGTCGTAAAATCTATTCTCAGTCAAGATCCGAATACAAAAACCGTCATTTCGGAGTCTTTCCATCAACCTAATTTTCATCCTACTCAAAATGGCCGCGTACGCGTTCCAGCTTTTTGGGCTAAATGGAGCATGACACCAACGAATGATGGTTGGCTAGATATCGAATACATTATTAGCACGGATCCTGGTGGCAATGTCCCTGCTTGGTTGGTTAACCTCTTCATTGATAAAGGCCCCATTCACTCTATCAAAAGACTACAAGAAGTCATCAAGCAAGAACCCTATAAATCAGCTTCTTATAGTTTTATTACAGAATAGAAAACTACGTCAAAAGGCTCCAGCATCAATCTATTTTTTACTGCTCGACTATTCACACCTCTTAAATCATGCATTTAAGTACTTCACCTACATGTAATAATGAAGACCAACTACACTAAAAACCTCATTATTGGTGCTGGTCCAGCGGGTTTGGCAATGGCTGGGCGATTCGAAAAACAAGGAATGCCTTATATCATCCTTGAAAAAAGCCAACGACCAGGCAATGCATGGCATGAACACTACGAAAGACTCTGCTTGCATACCGTGAAAAAGTATTCAAATCTACCATACCTTCCTTTTCCTAAGGAATATCCAGAATACGTCCCAAGAGCCTTGTTTGCCAAATACTTACATAACTATGCAATACATTTCGGCATAACACCAAAATTTGGGCAAACCTTAACAAAAATCCAGCAAACAAAAGAGGGGAAATGGAACGCCGCTACAGAAGAAGGTCAAACCTATACAGCAGATAATGTGGTCTTAGCTACTGGGGTAAACCGCCTTCTCAATCCATCAAAATGGAAAGGCATGGAAGGTTTTCAAGGCGACGTGCGCCACAGCCGTTTCTATAAAAACGCCACCGCTTATAAAGGACAGCGGGTTTTAATCATAGGAATGGGCAATACTGGTGCAGAACTCGCGATAGACTTGCATGAAAATGGTGCTACACCTTTTATTTCTATCCGAAATCCTGTGAATATTATTTCTAGAGAATTCCTAGGTCGCTCCTATCAGCACTCGGCGATAATGCTAGAAAAACTCCCTCACTGGTTAGGAGATCGCCTTGGCCAAGTGGCTCAAAAAATTGCGGTAGGAGATTTATCTAAATATGGATTACCAAAACCTAAACTCCCTCCTGCAACAGAATTACGGCTCTACAATAAAACACCAGTCATCGATATCGGTGCGGTAAAGTTGATCAAACAAGGAAAAATTTCCATATTGCCGGACATTGTCGAATTCAAGGAAAAAACCATCCTATTTAGCGATAACCGAGAGCTTCCCTTTGATAGTATCATTCTGGCGACTGGCTATCTTGCTCAAATACAAGATTTCTTCCCTGATCTCCAATTATCTTTAAATCGCTTAGGGATGCCCGAGGACTGGCACGCCCCTGCTTACCCTGGTTTATACTTCCTAGGCTATAACGAGTACAACAATGGCCTATTAAGAGGTATTCAACGTGTCTCAGCAAAAATCATCCAAAGGATTAAGGATTAATTCTTTCTAGAAGTCCACAAAAAAAACGTAGATAAAGGCGAACCAATATCTACGTTATATTTTTTTCATGAGAAGGACATTCTATCCAAGAATAAAAACTCCTACCTCCTAAGCTGGCATAGCCAGAACCAAGAAAAAGCGTTTTGCTTAGGTGTCTTAAATAAGGCCGTAGGAACTCCTCATAAGTCTTTTGCTTCTAGCATGTTATGCTTATACCTTCTTATGAGTCTTCTATGGTTCAAAATCGCCAAAACGATAATGCCACATACAATTTTCTGTCCTAAAAACGCAGAAGTTGACGCCTATAGAACCTACCTAATTACTTGTTGTCTTGAGCAGCAAAAACTTTCTTTAACAAATCAGAAGTACGCTTGCCTGGATCTTTACGGATAGCCACTTCTTCCTTTTCAATCATTACGAAAAGCCCATCAATAGCTTTGTTCGTAACATAGTCATCCATAGAAGGATTCACTTTCTTGATAAAAGGAATTTTGTTGTAGCGTGTAATCACTTCACTCCAAGCATCCAAAGCTTTAACCTTACTCAATGAATTCTTAATCACAGGATTAAAGCTATTATAAAGCGGTGTCGTCGTAGTACGTTTGAAAAAAGACGTAGCAGCATTATTCTCTCCCATCAAAATATTCATCGCATCATTAATCGTCATTTGCTTGATAGCACCAACAAAAATCGTTTTTGCACCACCGGCAGCATCTTCCGCAGCACGATTTAATTTTTCGACAACATTATCCGTCAAAAGTTTTCCACCAGGAATCGCATCCAAGGTATTTTTGACTTTTATTGCATCAGGAGGGAAAGCTAATCGAATCGCTTGGTTCATAAAATAACCATCGCGTTGCCCTACTATTTGAACACCATTAAGAACACCTTTAGTTAAAGCTTCCTTCAGCCCCATACCCGCTTCATTAGCGGTAAGACCTCCTCCGCCCAAAAGAGCACCACCAAGATTAGCCAATTCAGCACAAGCCGTAAATTGAATGGCAACTATTAGAAAAAGAAATTTTTTCAACATGATTTGTAATTTTTTGTCGTTACTAAACATTCTAAGCAATAACTAAATTACCACTTAGCAGGATAAAAGTACGGCAGTTGTTTAAAGTTGGTTACTTTTTCAATCCTAAAACAACGCCTTTATGAAGTAGATCGTCTAAGTAAAACGACCAAATTATATAAAATCGCTAATGAAAATACTATGCCAATGACAAACTATTCGATTTCTTCTAAACAGCTTGAACAAAGACAATCACAATATTCCTTCCTAAGTTTTGCTTGTTTAGACGCTGAAATAGAATATTGGTGACACCAACATTTCGAATTCGCATGGCATAAAAAGCTTTGGCTACATCGACTACAGTTTTTACGAAAATCTTGCGAAAGCTCCACATACGTACGTGCCACCTTTCCAGCCAATGGCGGATTATGCTTGTTGATTCGTACTCGCAAGCTATGCAATCCTGAAAATTGGTTCTGTAGCTCCACCATTAAATCTTGTACGATAGTCTCCAGCAATTTCGTTTTTTGCTTCATCCGTTTTTCGACCACAGCAAAAATCACCTCATAATTCACCGTTTTTTCCAGTTCATCCCCTTTAGCAGCCTCCTCAAAATCCGTTTCAACATACACATCTACCGTATAACGACCACCTACCCGACGTTCCTCTTCATAATAACCATGATAAGCATGAAAATCCATTCCCTCAATAGCAATTAACCCCATTATGTATAGTTTTGGTGAATAAAGATAAAAATGCTTCGAATAACGGATACAAAAATAGCAAATAACCCCAAAACATTTTCCAAGGAGAACCGTTTTAGTATAAAAGCAAAGTTCTCGACTCAATTGGTTCATTTAAATGAGCGGCCAAAATAACTAAGATTGGCAATAATTATGTACTTTTGCGGGAAATAAAAATCGCAATTCTTTTGCACTAAAGCTATAAGAGTAAATACTCGTGCTTATTTAAATGTCAAATTAATTGCTCAAAATCAATGTATTATGAAAGATAACGGCCATTCGGTAGCCCCGACTATCCATCGTAGCGCTAAACAAGATCGCTTTCAAGGGCATGATTATTACAATATCGACGAATTGCTGGAGACGGAGCATATTCTAGTGCGTGATGCAGTGCGAGATTGGGTAAAGCAGGAAGTCAGCCCAATTATAGAAGATTGTGCTGAAAGAGCAATTTATCCTAGACACTTAGTCAAGGGTTTAGGCGATATTGGTGCTTTTGGTCCTAGCATCCCTACTAAATATGGTGGTGGTGGAATGGACGAAATCGCTTACGGACTCATGATGCAAGAGTTGGAACGTGGTGACTCTGGCGTCCGTTCAGCCGCTTCGGTTCAAGGCTCTCTTGTCATGTATCCGATTTATAAGTTCGGCTCAGAAGAGCAAAAAATGAAGTACTTACCAAAACTAGCCAGTGGGGAATTCATCGGTTGTTTTGGTTTGACAGAGCCTAACCATGGTTCTGACCCTAGCAGCATGATTTCCAACTTAAAAGATGATGGTGACTGCTATATCCTAAACGGTGCAAAAATGTGGATTACCAATTCACCACTTGCAGATGTTTGTGTGGTATGGGCCAAAGACGAAGAAGGAAAAGTACGTGGTGTTATCCTAGAAAAAGGAATGAAGGGACTATCTGCACCAGAAATTCATGGTAAATGGTCGCTTAGAGCTTCTTGTACAGGGGAATTGGTCTTCGAAGATGTCCGTGTACCAAAAGCCAATGTACTTCCAAACGTCAAAGGCTTGAAAGGCCCTCTTTCCTGCCTTAGCAAAGCCCGTTATGGTATTGCTTGGGGCGTCATTGGAGCCGCTATGGATTGCTATGATTCTGCTTTGCGTTATTCTATGGAAAGAAGACAATTTGGAAAGCCTATCGGCCAATTCCAGTTGACCCAAAAGAAACTTGCAGAAATGATTACCGAAATCACCAAAGCACAGTTATTGGCTTGGCGTTTAGGTACCTTAGCCAATAAAGGCAAGGCTACTCCTGCTCAGATTTCTATGGCTAAACGCAATAACGTCCATATGGCTCTAGAAATTGCAAGAGAGGCACGTCAAATTCATGGCGGTATGGGAATTACGAATGAGTACCCTATCATGCGCCACATGATGAACCTTGAAACGGTCTTAACCTACGAAGGTACACACGATATTCACCTGTTAATCACAGGTTATGATGTGACAGGACTAAACGCTTTCAAGTAGACATAAGATGTGCTTACTTGCACATTTTGAATTTGTAAGAAAAACACGATAAACAGTCGTTTTTTTACTAGAAAGTATGTGATACGCTATATCACTCTAATAATAGAGCCTTCCTACTGTAATAAATGCTAGGAAGGTTCTTTTTATTTGTACCAAGTATACTCAAATCATAAGCAATAAGAAAATAATATTCCTCAAGAACCAACCTCCATAGAAGAAATAGTTAGAAAACAATAAAAACCACTTCCCCCCCCTTATTTTTGTACACTTTATAAGTTTTGTATAAGACAAAAAAACTGCGTTCAGCACATTAATACTGCCAAAAATCAACCATTTTAAAATCATTTTATCATTTCTTTAAAACGTAATTTTCTAACAGCATTTAGCAGATTCAAGTTTAGCCCCTTGAAGTTCAATACGATGGCGAAAACAAAAGCCATTCCCCCGTCAATCCTAGTTTTCATACAGCTTCTAGTAGTAGGTTATTTAGTGACAGGATTTTGGATATATAGCGTGTATTTTGTACATTAGAGACTAGAAGTTGATTCATTTCAACTCCTTTCAGCCACACTATTGAATATTTGAAAATTCTTCCATATTTAAGGAATCCTGAAGACAAGAGAAATAAGTTCTTCTAGTCAAAATAGACTGAAAAAACAACTTATAACTAATAGCCTCATTCGAGCCGGGTTCAAAAGGAGGAGAATTCTCTATAAAAGCTTGAATTCTGTTTTGAACAGTGGGGTTGTTTACAGATAAAGAATTACTAGCAAGTTTTCTCATTATGTTAATAAATTCTTTCTCGCGAGCATAGGTTTCTTTAGAAAGGACATTTCTCAGGCTTCTTTTAACCTCTTTGATACGTGAAAGCACGTATTCTCTATCACCGCATTCATAGCGAATTATGGATTCAACAATAAAGACATTGAGCTTCCATTTATTAGGAAATTTTTTAAAAGTATCTGTAAAGAAAAAGACTTTTATAGCCTCCAAGGCTTCTCCATATTGTTGGATAGAATAATGAGCAACGGAAAGATTGAGCCAAACAAGCATAATAAGTGGAACAGGTAATTCCTGAGGATCGTCCCCCTCCTGTTCATCCATTAAGTCGTTTTTTACTTTATTTAAGACCTCAATAGACGTCAGTATTTCCCCACTAAAATAATGCGTAGAAAAAAGAGCTTGATAATAGGCCCATTGATATTTGTCATAATATAGTTTGTTGTAGCGAAAAAGTTCTTCTTTTAGAAGTTCTATATATTTAAGAGAAACTTTAAACTCTTTAGCTTTTAGCAAGATGTTAACGAGCCAAATAAGCATCTCTACCTTCTCACGATGATAGGTTCTTGCAAAAAGCTTTTGTTCTACAAAGGAATGATATGTTTGAATTAAATAATCTTTTAACTCAACGATCTTTTTCTCTTGATGAAGGATGTCACGAATACAAGTATAGACTTTGAGCTTTGCTTGGAAAGAATTGTTGATGATTTCAGAAGAATTGAGTCGCTCATTGATGTTTTTAAGCGTTTTTACGGCGTTGGCATCTCCTTGGTAGTTCTTCTCTCGTAATTCATAAGCGATTTCGGCTATTAACCGATTAAGCTCATTCAATGTTGCGAATTTCCTCTCTGTATCTGTTATTTTTTTGATATAGACCCGAGGATCGATTGGAGGATAATAGGAGCTCAATACAATGATTTCGTTGTATATAACATTCAGGATGTCATAGAATTCGTTTTTCAAAGATTGTTTTTCTGCTTCTAAAAGCAAGGAATGAGCACTTTTGTAATCATTTTTATGGTAAGAAATTTTGGCAAGCATGATGCAACGAGTAACGATAATTTTATCGTCCATGTTATTATAAAGCATCAATAAACTCTGGTCTATTTCATCAAGAAGTCGATTTCGAAGTCGATAAAAAGCATTTTTATTCAACTCAGGAAATACTTTGGATATCAATTCATCATCATCCTTGTATTTACCTGTTTTATAGGCATTAAATAGCAAAAGGATTTTTTTCTGTCGATTGTTCGTTTTTATCCTATTTGCATATATTTTGAAGTTTCGTATTTCCTGTTTTGACAGGCTATTGATAACTAATTCCAGTTTTCTCATTGAATACAATTTTGAAGATGTAATATCGTAATTTTTTCTTAAAATATTGATTAATCGAAATTTATTTATTTACTACTGTAGCTGTTAGGTGGAAGAAAGACACTGTAAACATTGATGAAGAGTTTTTTTTATCAAAATAGGAAAGCCAAGAAAGAGAAAATCTATTCTCTAAAAGGTTATTTCCTGACATTTTTTGGTAAAAAGCTATTCAAAAGTCTATAGGCATGGCCTCTTTAGGTGATTGCTCATAGATACCAATGAACAATCTTCTAGCTATCCAATAGTTACATAACTTAGACAATTTCTAAACAACTTTGAAGAACGCAACGAACGAGGCGAAGGGGAATCGTATAGCTACTTGGAGTGAACATGAATTGATTTTTGCTCCAATTTCCGCCGTCTAATCCTTGCTATTATTTTGTTAGTTGATTATTAATTTCTTACAAAGGCTACTATCTAACAAATTGCTGTAAAGCAATAATTTGCAATTTAGTTGGCATTTATCGATTGTTTTGTTCTCTCGTTTTTGGGTTTTCTTTAGGTTTGTAGAGCCTATTTACTGGTTTAGAATGGAGTCTTCTTAGAAGCTGCCTGTAATGAATTGACCGTTTCCATGTATGCAGCAATCCAACAGCTTCCAAAGAAAAAACGTTTTTTAGCGGCAAGGGTGTACCAAACCTTCTTTAGAAATGATAAAAGCAGCAAGGCAAAATCTAAAAAGCAGTAAGGCTTTTATTTAGAAAGAACACAATTTGCAACCACCTATATTGAAAGACAATGAATTATGTAAAATAATTTATCCTTCAACAATATAAGTAAGCAGGGAAAATGAATGTTCATGAGACATTCTAATGAATGAACTACTTTGACGACTAGTGAGACTGCTCCTAAGTAATTAAAAATTTAGTCGCAGTGATTTTTGTTAGCCAAGTAATACGCAGGGCAATTAGCTACAGCTATTTGACTCTTAGGCAACAATAATGACAAACAACTAGTCTAAGCTGTCGAGAATTTAAGAGTAGACGACTAATTGCAAATTATTTCCATTAAAAACCAAGCTCCTTTTCTTAGATTTCATCCATAGGCTGTTTTCATTGTTACTATAAAAGTTGACCTCTTGATTTTGTTTAGGTTACAATCTCTAAATTTATTAGCCATGAAGAACAGCATTTATTTTTGTCTGTTGAAATGCCTGAGCCTTGGTTTGTTCCTCTTAATTTTTAGTACCAATGGTTCCTCTCAGAGTACTGATATTCAACTAATCGAATTAAACATTCCTAATTCTATTAGCGTGAATTCCCTCGTAACAATTACAGGTAAGTATAAAAACGTTGGGAATACCACCTACTCTGGGTCTTTAGGGCTACATTTACACGTAAAAGATGACGAAAACAGCGGCGTTGGCAAGTATTACTCTAGCGAAACGCATAGCGTAGGATTTTTCACCCTTCAGCCAAATGAAGAAGCCGTATTTAGCGCTCAAATTTATGTTATGGAGAGCCTATTCAATGCTATTTCTAAGGATATTATCATCATTTTCCCAAAAGTAGGGAATGAAACCAATCCTTCTTCGCCCCCTATGATTCAAGAAGTTAATGTAGAATTTGGTACCCCCTAATGCCTTGGTCAATATAAATCATGAGTGGTTTCAAACTGAACGTAAATGGGCGACAGCGTTGTATAAAACGAGAAAATTTACGATTTTTTTTAGGACAATAAAATCCCAATAGCTATCACGGATTGTCCTATCTCAAGGAATCTATTCAAACCACAACGTAGAAAACACTTAGGATTTTTATTAGCACGAACCAACAAGCCTATTTTGAAATTGGATGACAGATAAAGCGATATTAAATTGTTTATCAGCCTCTCCAAGTCAAAATAGGCTTTTCTATGTTTACACTTCTTCACAAAAACAAGCAAGCTTTTCTATATCGTTCAAACAAAAAAACACCAAACCTCCTTTCGACATCGGTATTCTCAATAGCACAAAATTAGTCCATATTTATTTTTTCAGATTCCTTCAAATCACCCAAAAAATATCCGTATCAAAATTGGGTCATTATTGGATATTTTGCTCATAATTCCTTACTTTTGAATACTTGTGACTGGTTTTAAGCCATTCATACTATTCGCTGAGCAGAAAAAACAATTACCATCTTGAAATTTAAGACTAGCCAAACCCTACTCCCCTCTCCCCTAAATTTACTTTTAGGAGATGAAGGAAGTTGCATTCTACCATCTGCTTTTAAGACAGAAGGGCAGGCTTTTTCTAGTCTTTTCTTAACACAACTCCTTGAAGGTAAATCTATTCGACTCCCTTTTAACGTAGATGCCGACACAAAAGGTAACCTCCATAAACTTGTCGAGACGTCCAATGAAGGAAAAGATCGAATATCGGGCTTTGGTTTTCCTATTTTTGTCCAAAAAGCAGCAGAACAGGAAGAAAATATCGTTGCGCCACTCTTTATTTGGGAAGTACAACTCGTTCAAAAATCTCAAGAAGAATGGATGGTAAAATCCAACGGCACGACTTGTATCGCGCTAAACAACGACTTACTTGAGCTTCTAGAAGCCAATTACCCTTCTATACATCAAGACCTTAAGCCATTCCTAGAATCAGACAATACGCTACCTAGACAATTACTAGATTGGTGTGCTTCTTTTTCAGAAAAAAATAACATAAACCTACCGGATAAACCTTGGGAATTAAGTAATCCGACGACTGTGAACAGTCTAGGAAACGAACTTCCGCCCCAAGCCGCCATCCTGGATATGGGCGTATTTGCCCCTTTTCTAGAACAAAACTGTTTGGCCATCAAGGCCAATGTCTTAGCACAAGAATCTATTGATACTAGACCTTTAGTAGAAACTTTGTTCCAAAAGGAAAATACGGCATCAACGCAGGAAGAAGTTCACCCCTATTCTCCTTTCTCGCTTAATCCTTCACAACTCTTTGTGACTAAAGCTCTTGCATCACACCAAAAACTTAACGTCAACGGCATTACTGGAGAGGAAAAGACGACGCTTATTGCTTCCTTTATTTGCAATCAAATTCTACATGGTAAAAAGTGCCTTCTCGTTGCCAAAAACAAAGAGGCACTCCAACCTATCAGGACTATTTTTACAGAATTGGGCTTAACACCTTTTTGCTTGGATGCCGTGGATAGGTCAAGTTTTACCAAGTCCCTAGCTGACTTTTCCAAAAAGGTAAAACATGACAAACACGAGGAAGATCGCTACCAACTTTTACTTAAAAGCTGCAACTATTGGCTCAAGGAAGTTCAAAAGGAAAGAAAAGCGCTTAATCAACCTTTGGTTGGTGAACTAAATTGGAAGGATTTGGTAGCCAACTTCTTAAAATATGATGAGAAAGGTGAAGGCGAACTGCTCTTCCCTTTAATCGATCCCCGCCGATTCTCCTTTTCTTCAGAAGAATTGGAATCTTTACACAAATCCATTACGGTTTGTGAGAAGTTTTATCAACCCAATTACGTCCTTGTTCATCCTTTGTCTCGCTTACATCCGGATGTTTTTATTGAAAAATATTATGAAGAAGCCAAGGATTTTTGCGCACAACAGTTGCGAAAGCACAAGCTAGCACTTATAGCTACCCGAAAACAAATGATCAGGGGCTTAGAGCAGTATAGACGGAATATGAGCTTGGAATATGATGCCTTCTACTGGAAAGCGGAACGCCGTGTACAAGCACTACTGCATATCCTTACTATTCATCTCGTTCAATTTGGAACGACCTTCGAAAAAATAGATGCCCTAGGCAATACTAAACTCAAAATCCAAGGCGTTTTTTCTGGTCATAAAAAGGACTTGCTTGAAACTCGAAAAACCATAAATCAGCAATATGAAACGGTAAAGAAGGAGCATGAGGAAACGCAAGCCTTTCCATTTGAATTCCCCGAATTATCGTCAAAATTCAACTACGCTTCTCTAAAAGAAATTTTAGAAAGCTATCGCGAAGAATTGCTTGCTTGGCAAGCCTCCTTGCCTAATGCTATCGGTGAGGAGACCTTAACCTTAAGTAGCGCGGAGAATAAACCTAAGAATACCAACTTCTTAGAACTCCCTCTACTAGAAGAGGCTTTCGAACAGGTCATTTTCCAACTGAATGCTGTCAAGTTATTCAACGAGCCTTTTGAAGAAAAGCCCTTTTATTATCATGAAAAAATAAACTACCTCGACCAAATTGCGAACAACTTGGAGCATACGGAACGTAGTTTAGCAGATTTTGAAGGGTTCTACGCTTGGCAAAAAAACTGGTGTACCTTGAATATGTTGTCCAAAGAAGTTGTTCTTGCCCTACACAAGGCAAGACCTAAACATTGGAAAACTACCTTCAAAAATTGGTACTGGCATCAAGCTCTACACCGTAATATGGATGGCCAACTCCCCTATGGTACAGCAAGTTTGAAGCAATTTGCCAAAACGAATGCACGTCTTCAAAAACACATTCCATCCAAAATAGTTGCCGAGCTTAATCAGCTACGCAAACAAAAAAGCAAGACCCTCAAAAAAGAGCATAAGGCTTTTTGGCAAATCTTGAATGCCCTTGGAGGAAAAACAGCTCCAGAGGATAGCCCTAGTTGGCCTTTAGCTGAAGAGCAGCTTGCGACTATACTAGATTTTTTCCCTATTTGCTTCGCTATAGAAGAAGACTTAAACGCAATTTTTCCTTCTGAAAACCCGGCTTTTGATCTCGTATTAATGGATGAAGCCTCTAAGGAAGAGACAACACTTCTTGCCAATAAATCAATCACTTTTCATCCCTCAGAGCATTCTCAACGGTTTTCTCAACTTCACAACAGTGATCAACTTATTGGAGAAATTGCCAAACGTTTGTCTCTTCACATCGATCCCAAACACATCCAAACCCAAGTACAATTAACCAAAGATTTCTACGCTGATTTACTGATTTCTACTAAGGATAAACAACGAAAAGGCATTGTCATTCAATGTGATGGCATGGCGAATAGTGGTAATGAAGGAATGGCAAAATGCATTCAAGAAATTGAAGCACTAGGCTATCAATACCTTGAAACTTGGTCTATAAACTGGTGGAAAAATGCAGATGGGGAAACAAAAAGGCTCCTAGAGATTTTCGACGCTATTGATTGAAAAGACACGTTGACAAAGGACGTAGGACAATCCGCGATAGCTATTTCAACTTAAAATATTTGCAGGCACTCAGGATCGTTGGCTTTAACCGACGGTGAAAAAGCATTTCATGATGTCAAATTTTAATATACCTCACCCATCGGCTAAAGCCGACGCTCCCTAATACCCTGCAAATGTTTTAATTCTGTAGCTCTTTTTAAACATCATGAATTCTCTCACCTGTAGAACTCATTTACCTATACCATAACATTAGCAGCTAACGAAAACCAGTCGGATAAATTCCAACGACATCCTCCTACTTAGCAAACAACTGGCTCATATCTTTAAACGCCTTGAATTCCAGTGCATTGCCTGAAGGATCAAGAAAGAACATCGTCGCCTGTTCCCCTACTTGTCCCTTGAAACGGATATAAGGTTCTATTACAAATTCCACGCCTTTCTTACGCAGATTTTCGGCGAAAGCTTCCCAGTCTACCCATTCCAACACTACGCCATAATGAGGAATCGGTACATCGTGCCCATCTACAGGATTATGCGCTCGCTTTTCTCTTCCACCTTCCTTATAATGAATCACTAATTGATGCCCAAACAGGTTAAAATCAACCCAATGGTCGGAACTTCGGCCTTCAGGACAGCCCAAAATATTTCCATAAAAATCCCTTGCTTCCTGCAAATTAGCCACAGGAATAGCAATATGAAAAGGCATTATTTTCTGCATAAAGCACATTGAATTATGAGTAACGTTGGCTTTAGCCGACAAGTTGCGTTAGTTAATATAGTAAACCTCTTAGAAAAAGGTGGTATAGAAGAAACTTGTAGTAATCCCCAAACATTCTCTATTATAAAATCCTACACCAAAATCAAGCCTTCTTCAAAGTCAATACAAAACTTAGTTTCCCTCAAAAAATCCAGCCCTAAGAGTCCTTGATACTCCCTTGAAGGAGCAAAATCATAGGAAAGAACTTCAAAATCCGTTTTTTCAATACCTAGTGTGGTAAAAGTGGAGAGGAGATAACTACTCGCTTGAATTGGCCCACTAAGCGATTGGACAACGACTTCATTTTTTGAATCTTCTAGTTGATAACCTGCTTGTCGTAAGATAGCCGTATCTATGACCGTCTGCGAAGTGCCAGTGGCTAAAGCCATTTTAAAATCGACATTGCCAAGCTTCGCCTTGATAAGGATTAGATCCTTTTCGGAAGCTCTTTTAAATGGAATAACTTTTACCATGTTGATAATCTTTTCATTATGCTCTTAGGCATATTCTGACATATTTTTAACCATATAAGGTATAGAAGACATATAAGAGGCATATAAGCCTACCGTAATTTCCTGACGCATAAAGAACACATTTGGAGGGCTTCGACCTAAGCTACAGCGCCACTTCCCATCAATTTTAGCATTCGATAATGCGATGCGACTACACCATGTAGCTTTGGGAACTCATAATACGGCAAGTTGAATTCCTTGGCTGTAGATTTTACAATTTTTGCGATTTCGGGGTAGTGAATATGACAGATGGAAGGAAATAAATGATGTTCTATTTGAAAGTTTAAACCGCCGACAAACCAAGTGATAAATCGATTCTTAGGCGTAAAATTAGCTGTCGTGTGGAGCTGATGTATCGCCCAAGTATTTTCAATCATATTCCCTTCTTCAACAGCATGATGATCAGGTCCTTCTACGACATGCGCCAACTGAAAGATCATCGTAATCACAAAACCAGAAAGCATATGCAATAACAGAAAGCCTAGTAAAACCAAGCCCCAAGAAACTCCAAGTAGTATCGGCAAGACTAAAATATGGAAAAAATACAAGACTTTTGCAAGAATCATAATGATGGTTTCATGCGTAGGATTGAAGCCATTTTTCTCGGTAAGTCCATTCTTATTATAGCGGAATAGCTGCTTCCAATCTTTCATAATCACCCAACTTACTGTCGCGAAACAATACAGCAAAAAAGCATAATACTGCTGAAAACGATGGTGCTTTTTCCATTTTCCGAACAAGGAAAGACGCAGGAAGGGCTTGTCATCAATGTCCTCATCCATTTCGTAGACATTGGTATAGGTATGGTGTAGTAGATTATGCTGAATCTTCCAAGTAAAAGAACTTCCCCCCACCATATCCAAGGAATAGCCGATCAATTGGTTCACCCATTTCCGCTTGGAGTAAGCGCCATGATTGGCATCGTGCATCACACAAAGCCCTATTCCTGACATGCCCAAGCCCATCACCAAGTAAACACCTAGCACGGCCCAACCTTCTATCATGCCAAAAAGCATCAAGGAATAAGGCACAAAATACAGCGCCAGCATTACAATTGTCTTGAAATACATTTGAAAGCTTCCCTTCTTTTTAATTTGATTATCAGAGAAGTAGTCATTCACTCTTGTCCGTAGGATGTTGAAAAAATTATGCTCGTCTTTTCTGGAAAAACTGATGGGTGCTTGCATTTTTGTGAATTACGAGTTAGGAATTACGAATTATCCGCGACAGGAATCGGGAGTTGGCCGCTTGGACGTTTTTGCCCCTTTTCAATTCCTTGGCCGAATGTACGGAGTTTTGCTTGCTTCTCTTACATTAAGTTTCATTAAATAGTTTAGCTTAGTCGGAAAATGACGCAGTAGGGACGCGATACCTCGCATCCCTAGGTACCCAACAAAATCAATTCAACCGATACTTCAAGCCTAACTTATCCAACTCCCTGATTAACAAGCCATCTGCTAGCACTTTTCGGCTTTTGGATTGCAGCGCAATTTTCATTTTTTCTTGACTATCAATAATCGCGATTTTTAAATCGTGAGGCCCCTTGTAGCGGTTGGTTATTTTATCCAATTCGTAGACCAAATCATCCGTTAAGCGGTCTATAGAAAGCTTAATGGTGATGGATTCCGTCATGTTTTTACCAACTTCCTCAAGGAGTTGGATTTCCTTGGGTCGGAATTCGTATTCCTCTTCATTATTCCAGCGTGCTTGGTATTTCCCTTTGATATGCAAAACATTACCCATCTCAAAATAATGCTTAAAGGTCACATAGTTTTCACCAAACATTCGAATATTGAGCGATTCATTAAAATCTTGAATCATAAAATCTCCCCAGCCTGAACCTTTTTTACTGATTCTGTGGTTGGCCATCGTTACAATTCCCGCTATCGTAATCTCCTGATTTTTATTGTTTTCTATCTCATCTAGTGTACAGTTCGTAAAGTTTCGAATCTCCAATTTGTAATCATCCAAGGGATGACCACTGATGTAAATACCTGTGACCTCCTTTTCCTTCGTCAATTTTTCAATCAAAATCCACTCATCAACCACCGGCATGGGAGGTTCAGGAATCATAATTTCATCAGAATCACCAAACAAGGAATTCACACTTTGTGCCTTCTGATTTTGGTAAGCATTTCCATACTTTAACGCATGGGAAATCAAGCTATCGTACTTGTCAGACGGAGCGAAATATTGAGCTCGATGAAAACCTTCAAAGCAATCTAAACCGCCGCCCAAAGCCAAGCTCTCCATACATTTTTTATTCACCGTCCGCAAATTCAAGCGGCGCATCATATCAAAAACACTTTTAAATCCCCCTCCCTTCTCTCGTTCTTCCAAAATCGCTTCCACAGGCCCCTCTCCTACTCCTTTCAAAGCAGACATTCCAAAACGGACTTGTCCATTAGCATTTACGGTAAAATTTAAGTGACTTTCATTTACATCAGGGCCTAGCACATCGATCCCCATTCGCTTACACTCGCGTAAGAAAAAGGTAACTTTTGAAATATCGTTCTTATTGTGTGTCAATACAGAAGCCATGAATTCCGCAGGGTAATGGGCTTTCAAGTAAGCCGTCTGAAACGCCACAAAAGCATAGCAAGTAGAATGCGATTTATTAAAGGCGTAGGAGGCAAAAGCTTCCCAATCTTTCCAAATTTTCTTCACCACATCCTCTGGATGACCATTGGCGAGGCAGCCTTCTAAAAACTTTGGCCACAAGGCATCAATGATTTTCTTCTTCTTCTTACCCATCCCTTTACGCAGGGCATCTGCTTGGCCTTTCGAGAAATTCGCCAGCTTTTGGGAGAGCAACATTACTTGCTCCTGATAGACCGTAATCCCATAGGTTTCAGATAAGTATTCCTCCATCGCAGGAACATCATAGGAGATCGGTTCTCTACCGTGTCTACGTGCTACGAAATTTGGGATATAAGCCAGAGGACCAGGCCGATACAAGGCATTCATCGCAATCAAATCCGCGAATTTGTCCGGCAAAAGTTCCTTCATATACCGCTGCATCCCCGTGGACTCGTATTGGAACACCCCAATCGTTTCACCACGTTGGAAAAGCTCGTAAGTCTTCTTATCGTCCAAGGGAATTTCATCGGGATCAATATCTACCCCATGCCCTTGCTTCACCAAAAGACAAGCATCTTTGATGATGGTCAAGGTTTTCAACCCCAAGAAATCCATTTTCAACAAGCCTGCATCTTCTGCCACACTATTATCGAATTGGGATACTAACATCCCAGAGTTCTTA
>JAHDHB010000663.1 GCA_020631545.1 Saprospiraceae bacterium
TAGTTCACCGCCAAAACACGTCAAAAAAACCTTTGCAACGAACTGTAATTCAATGCCTCTACTTGTAATCTCGTGTTAAAAAACAACAAAATGGAAGCATGTAGTACATCTAAGAAGATATAAGCATAGCGTGACGCGCTAGATACCAAGGACTCATAAGCAAAACGCTTTTACTTAGTAATGGCTTTGCCAGCTTAGGAGTCTCTGAAAACATTTTTTAGTATTATTGCGCAAAATTTACGTCTTGGATGTGAATTGCTAATTTTATAGGTTTATTTTTGCGGCAGATTTAAAACTGAATAACTTATGAGTCAAAAGAATATAACGAGTTACACGACCTTTACCTTTAAGGATGATTATTGGAAACTGAATGACTTGGCACAGCAAGAAGTGTTGAGGGATATGTTGGAAGCTTTGCAGCCGGTTTCTCCAATGACTGCTTTTTATCAAGTATTCCCTGCTCGCTCGGAATTCGATTTTTTTGCTTGGTCTTCTGTCCTTTATGAGGATGTTACTTCTCCTGATAAGTTTTTTAAGGCGATGGCTAAGGCCATTTCTCCTTATCGGCAGTATGTGGATTCTAACTTGGTGCTTTGTGGAATGACAAATCCCTCTGTTTATCGCAAATCCTCGAAGCCTTCTACGCAAGAGATTAATCCTTTTGAAGATAAGCGTCAGCCTTATTTTGTGATTTATCCTTTCTCCAAAACACCGAATTGGTACTTGATGCCGCGCGAACATCGTCAGTTATTGATGAATGGGCACATCAAGCTTGGGCGAGAGTATCCAGCCATTAAGCAACTGTTGTTGTATTCTGTAGGGGTTCAAGATCAGGAATTTATCGTAGCGTATGAAATGGAAGATTTAGCAATGTTCTCTGATTTGGTGATGAAATTACGTTCTACGATTGCTAGAGATTATACCTTGCTGGATACACCGATTATCACTGGAACACTGCGTTCTATTGATGAATTAGTCGATATTTTTAGCAAGTAGATTTGAGGCTGTTAGCTGGTAATTTCCAATTCCTAGCTAACTCTTCTTTGGATAGGGATGCCAAAGGGAAACAAGTAATTAGACCTCCTCCGCCGGTGGCACCTCCTCCAAAGGAGGATAACACACTTTTACGAAGTGGGCCGCCCCGAGTTAGAGTTGAGAATTACGAGTGAGCACGGAGTAGAAAAGTTCTTTATTTTCCGAAGGAAAATAGTAAGGTTATGAGGGGGAATCCTTCTACTCTATACCCTCTACTTTCTACTAAACAGGAATTTTGCTCTTTTCTTTTAGAAATATAGTTAGCTGAGAAACTTGAAGTTATCGGCGAACAAAATGATAGGTAATGATTTTTAATCAATCGAAAATGCTTTTCCAAGAAGCTAGTGAGTGCTTGGTGGGCGGTGTGAATAGTCCTGTACGGGCATTCAATTCTGTAGGCGGAAATCCCTTGTTTATCCAATCGGGTAGAGGATCGACAATAGTCGATGTGGATGGGAACGAATATATTGATTATGTGGGTTCTTATGGCCCTCTGATCCTAGGGCATTGCCATCCGAAAGTAGTGGAAGATTTGAAATCTACGATTGAGTTGGGGACGACTTTTGGGGCAACGACGAAGAATGAAATTAAGCTGGCTCGGCTGGTGCAAGAGGCTTTTCCTCATATGGAAATGGTGCGTTTTGTGAATTCAGGTACAGAAGCGATTTTGAGCGCTTTGCGCTTGGTTCGTGGGATTACTGGACGCAAAAAAATCATTAAATTTTCGGGTTGTTATCATGGTCATTGTGATGCCTTGTTGGTACAAGGAGGTTCTGGTGTGATGACCTTGGGAATGTCGGGTTCTGCTGGTGTGCCTGAATCTACGGTGGAAAATACGATTTCTATACCTTATAATGATCGAGCAAGCATCGAAAAGGCTTTTGAGGATTACGGGCAAGAAATTGCGGCGGTTATCATTGAGCCTGTGGCGGGGAATATGGGAGTGATTCCTCCAGAAGCTGGTTTTCTACAATTTATACGAGAAATAACGACGCAAAATGGTGCTTTGTTTGTCATCGATGAAGTGATGACGGGCTTCCGTCCAGGTTTTGGAGGGGCACAACATGTGTATGATGTGGAGCCGGATATTACTTGTTTGGGGAAAATCATTGGCGGTGGTTTGCCGGTTGGCGCTTATGGCGGCAAAAAGAAGTTTATGGAAATGATTGCACCGTTGGGCCCTGTTTATCAGGCAGGTACGTTGTCGGGTAATCCTTTGGCCATGCAAGCAGGGATTACGACCTTGGAACTATTGAAGCAGCCGGGTGCTTATGATGCACTTTTGAAGAAGGTGGATCGCTTGGAGGAGGGCTTGAACGCCATTTCGAAGAGGACGGGAAGGGCTATGCAGGTGAATCGCTTTGGTTCAATGATTTGTGTGTTTTTCTCGGAAACGCCTGTGCGTAATTATAAGGATGCTAAGGCTTCGGATTCCGCTTATTTCTCTAAGTTTTTCTGGGGTTTATTGAAGGCTGGAGTTTCTTTGCCGCCTTCAGCTTTTGAGGCTTGGTTTGTTTCTATGGCGCACACGGACGAGGATATTGAACGAACGTTGGAAGCGGTGGAAGGGCAATTGCGGATGGAGGCGTAACGTTGGCTTCAGCCGACAAGTTGTGTTTTTCGTGCATAGCGTTTTTTGCCATATAAGACATTTAAGACAGCTTAATGTTTCATATA
>JAHDHB010000664.1 GCA_020631545.1 Saprospiraceae bacterium
TGTTTTTGGGGCAAGATTGGTCAATATCAAAAATTTTCACATTGCAGATTACAACTTGTTTTACATGAATGTGCGAGAAAATGTAGCAGAAAGAGTGGAAGCTTATTTTGATCGAAAGTAGAGGGTATTTATAGCGGTGAGCCTTCAAAGGCTGAGATCTGTAAATACCTTTTTTTTTCAGACCTGTGAGACTTGCACTCTCGCTAGTCATCCCGCAAGTCTCACAGGTCTTTAGGCCCAAACCTTGCAGCCTTCTGTACAATTTGTACAAATGTCAATCTGGTCTCGGCCTTTGAGTAATTTCCTACGAAAATCATAGTATTCATCACTATGCCAAAGCTCTCGGAAACTAGTTTTTTTCAAATCACCTAAACGATGCGTAGCATCCTTGTCGAAGCAGCAAGGAACCACCATCCCATCCCAAGTAATGACGCAAGAATGCCAAAGTTTCCAGCAATGATTGAGCAGTTCGTTTTTCACACGCCAAGTACCGTCCTCTTTTTCTTCATAGCGAGCATATTTTTTGATCGTAGGTATCAAATCATTACCATGCTCATAGTCATACACCTGTGCTGTTTTTAATTTAACCTCGTCAACGCCAATCTCTTCCGCTAGGGCATAAACTTCTGGAATCTGATGTTCATTGGGTTTTACGACTAGGAATTGAAAAATGATATGCGGCGTTTTAGATTTCAATTTTTTCTTCCATTTCACCACATTTCTAGCGCCTTGCAGTACATTTTCGAGTTTGCCTGCCTTGCGGTAGCTCTCGTACACTTCCTGAGTTGTTCCATCGACAGAGATAATCAAGCGGTCCAAGCCCGATTCGATGGTTTTTTTTGCATTCGCATCATTCAAGAAATGAGCGTTGGTAGACGTAATGGTGTAAATGCCCTTTTCATGAGCAAAACGAACCATATCAAGGAATTTGGGATTAATGTAAGGCTCTCCTTGAAAATAGAAAATCAAGTAAACCAAGTCTTTGTAGAGTTCGTTTATGGTATTCTTAAAAAAATCTTCTTTAAGATTTCCCGTAGGACGCGTGAATGCTCGCAAACCACTAGGACATTCGGGACACCGTAAATTACACGCGGTTGTTGGTTCGATAGAAATGGTGAAAGGCATTCCCCATTGAATTGGTTTTTTCAGCCATTTTGTCAAATAAAACGACGAAACAACCTTGACCATGTTGATTAACCGGCCAGGACGCATTTTAGAAATGAAATTTAAGGTGTCGTCTTTATAAAACGGCATGATTTATAGATTCTTATTGTCTAATAGTTAAAGCAAGGCTATAAGCGTATTTAGTGATATTTATGGGCAATCATCTAGGAGTATAATGAATCCAAACACCTGAGTTTACTCCAAAAGTAGTTATCAATGAGAAAACACGAAGTATGAAACGCTCATTTCGTAATTTATTATTTGCAAACAAATAATAAATAGCATACTTCTTAAACCTTACATCGTATTTCGCAGAGGAACCTTTTTGGAGTGGCCTCAATACTCTAATTTCCCAAATATCGTTCCTTTATTACCCCTCTGTGATGAATTTCGTGTCCCATGATCACATAGGCCAAAGCTAGAACAGACATTTTATTATCGCTGGCCGTACCTATTTGGTCAAACATCCAATCATCAAAGTGCTTGAACATCGTGATGGTCAAATTGCGCGTAGCCTTATACTCTTTCAATAGATCTTTTATCGTACGATGGCTTACATCCACAGCTTCCACATAAGCGTTTTCGTCGAAACCCGGCAGCGGAGTAGCATCTTTACGAGCAAAACGAAGGGCTCTATAAGCAAAAACTTGCTCTGCATCAATTAGATGGATTAGCACTTCTTTGAGTGTCCATTTTCCGGGTGCATAGCGGAAGTTACCGTTTATTTCCCCAACATTTTTAAAGAAGGCTTCGGTTTCTTGATGTACCTTTTTAAGATTTGTCAATATATTACCCTTTGGAGCTAAGTCGATATATCCTTGGTAATATTTAGCGTATTCATTTGGTTTAGGTCTACGTGTCATAGTCTTCGATTTTGTATAGCAAAGGTAATAAGATTGACGTAGTAACGGTCATGCCACCTCTTTTATTCCGTCATTTTCTGCCAATAATTTTTCATCAACTCCTTACTCCAAGTCGGTTGTTGTACAGAACCTTTGGGTAAGAATTCCTTCATGACGGGCTTAATGTCTAGAATCGGCGTACCGTCTATGGCATCTAACCCCTTCACGATTAGGCTATTTCCTTCTCTTTTGACAAACTCAACTATCGTCAAGCCCAAGCAATTTGGACGGTTTTTATTGCGTTGAGCAAACGTACCGACTTTAGGCCAATCCTTATTATTCCTAGGATGTCGTGCTTGGGCGATGGCTTTTTCTGGCTTTACTTGATGAAAATAAAAAATAATTTCAAAATGAGAAAAAGCTTCTACACCATCTAAAGCATAAGAAGGAATGTGTTCAGCTAAAACAATCGTAGAAAAAACCTCTCCCCAATCATCATCTTCAATGGCTTGTCGAGTGTTTTGGACAAATGCGATGGGCGTAAAGGCAATAGGTTTCATAATAGCTTGATTTATAAATTAATTAGATATCTCCAAGGGTACAAAATCTTCAATTTTTAGGCTCTCCAGCAACATTTTTTCTTTAACAACCATTCGATCAAAGGGAAGCAATCCCCTTTCCTCCATCTTGCTTTTCAAGTT
>JAHDHB010000665.1 GCA_020631545.1 Saprospiraceae bacterium
TGTATAAATCCTTTTGGAAGAACGAAATGAATATTGAATACAAATTAGAGGATAGCTTAAATTGGGAATTTCCTCCTTCAATGTGGGATTTTGGAATGACCAAATACGAACCCAAAAAAGAATAAAAACGAAAGCATAACAATGTATATGACGGTCATGCCCAGCAAAAACTGGTCACGCCGCATATACGAGACCGTAGGCCATTAAAGAAAATAAAACGCGGAGAAAGAAAATTCAACTAGGGGAGGAATACTTATAATTGCAATTGTTACCATTTTTTGGTATTTTTGTAGAAACAGACAGAAAATGAGTAGAAATACATCAATATCGTTAGGTAACTATTTCGAGGGCTTTGTCCAAGGCTTAACATCTAAAGGGAGATATAAAAACGCTAGTGAGGTCATACGAGCAGGGCTTCGCTTATTAGAAGAAGAAGAAAATAAAGCTTTAGTTCTTCGAAAAGCAATAGAAGAAGGAATCAACAGTGGGATTGCCCATGATTTTAATCCAGTGGACCACTTGGAAAAACTAAAAGCAGGAAAGCGCAAATAATGTCTAATTATCGTTTCACAAATAAAGCGGTAGAAGATATATCGGCAATTTGGGATTATAGTTACGAAAATTGGTCAGAATCTCAGGCAGATAAGTATTACGCTCAAATCATTTCTACTTGTGAAAAAGTGGCGAAACATTTATCTAAAGGAAGGAATTACAGAGGAATTATTGATTCCTTATTTGGTATAAAAGTTAATCATCACACTATCTTTTACAGGTATTTGGAATCAGGTAATGTTCAGGTGGAGAGAATCTTGCATGAAAAAATGGATTTGAAGAATAGAATCTTGGACTAACATGCAAAGTTGAGAAGGAGGAATAGAAGAAAAGACGGCCTACTACATAAGCGTTGGCATTAAATCCCAACAATTTTTCTCAACGATCCTTTTTACTAAACTTGTTTTTAGCTCTAGTACTTGGTCAAAAGGTAACTGCTCAACTCCTTTCCAGCCCACGGTTACCATCTGACTTTTCTCCTAAGAATTGTACATTTGCTTTCTCAAAACTGTTTGAAGAACAAGGCGATAGTCACCAGGTGAGGCCACGACCTTCCTGTTTTGTGAGCTAGGTTGGTGTGTTTGCAAAAAATGAAAGGTCTTAGATAAAGCATACTGCCCACAGCTAAAACCTTCCATTTTTGGCCTTCTCACTATGCCTTCCCGCAAAACAGGAAGGTTGGCATTTGTATTTTTGTAGCCTAGCAAGTAAAATTCAGGCTTGGACAACTCCTAACTTTTAACTCCTAACTCCTAACTCCTAACTCCTAACTCCTAACTAAAAAAGCTGCTCGGTCAGAAGCCCCTGCGCCTCCTAATTTTTCGTTCAGTTCCTTGTAATCGGCTTGAATAGTGGTTCTTTTTTCTTTGTTGAGAATAGCCGATAGTTCCTGTTCTAGGTTAGTGGGATTAAAATCGTCTTGTATTAATTCTTTGACCACTTCCCTATCCAAAATAAGATTGACTAGTGAAATGTAGTTGACTTTGACCAAGCGTTTCGCAAGGCGGAAAGAGAAGGGATTTCCTTGGTAACAAACGACTTGTGGGACACCGAAAAGCGCTGTTTCGAGGGTAGCAGTGCCCGAAGTGACTAGGGCTGCATGACTAATTTGTAGTAGATTATAGGTTTGATTGGGTAGAATCTGGGTGTTTTTTGTTTGAATGATGTTTTTATAATAGTCTTCCGAAATAGATGGTGCTCCAGCAACAATAAATTGATAATCAGGAAATCTATCTACCATTTCCAACATCATTGGCAGCATTCGCTTAATCTCTTGCTTACGGCTGCCGGGTAGTAAGGCGATAATGGGTTTCTCAGGTAAGGAAAGCGGTGAAGCTACGGCGGAAATCGCTTTGCGCTGTTCGATGGCATCTAGCAAAGGATGGCCGACGAAATCAACCTCATAATCGTACTGCTGGTAAAATTCTTTTTCAAAAGGTAAGATAACCAACATTTTATCTACAATTCGCTTGATTTTGTGTACACGCTTGGTATTCCAGGCCCATACTTGTGGCGAAATATAGTAAATGACTTTAATTCCTTGTTTTTTAGCCCATTCGGCGATGCGTAGATTGAATCCTGGATAATCGACTAGGATTAAAGCATCGGGTTGGTAGGTGAGTATGTCTTCTTTGCAAAAACGGATATTGCGGAGGATGGTTCTCAGGTTTTTGACGACTTCCCAAAATCCCATAAAGGCTAAATCACGATAGTGCTTGACTAAGACGCCTCCCGCTGCTTCCATTAAATCTCCACCCCATATTCTAAAATCAGTCGCTGGTTTGCGCTTAGAAATGGATTTCATTAGATTGGAGGCGTGTAAATCGCCTGAGGCTTCTCCTGCTATGATGTAGTATTTCACAGTGGTGTAATTAGCGTAAATTATTGCCACATAGACACATGGCGGCAGAGCCGCAATTAAGAATGACGAATTAAGAATTATCCGCGATAGCTATCGGGAGTTACCGTCAAAACGCGAACAACGATACATGGCGCAATTCGTTACAATTTAGCGATTTTCTTTTAGCAAAGTTTTAGAGCTATGTAAAACATGGCGGCAGAGCCGCAGTAACTATTATTATAACGATACTTCATTGCGTTGATTTTTAACCACATAGACACATAGTTTTTGACGACATTGGT
>JAHDHB010000666.1 GCA_020631545.1 Saprospiraceae bacterium
GCAATTCTTCTAGCAAATATAACTTTCCGTAGTATTCCTTTTGCTCATAATTGGTATGTTGCAAATACTTTTGGAGACCAAGTTGATAGGATACCATACTATCAGGGTAAGTGAAGGAAACTTGCTTGTTTTTTAAGGAAGCAAGAGGAATGGTTTCTTCGGCGCATTCGATATACCAATTCTGAAAACAATCGCATTTTCCTAGTACGGTATAGATCGGATTATTGCGTTTTGGGACACCTCCTTTTTTTCGAAATGCTGTGCTTAGCCAATCCTCCACCTCATACCTCAAGTCAACATAAAAATCTTGGAATTTGCTTTTGATGCTTTGACCTCCTTGCTTCAAAGAGGTGAAAATTTCTCTAGCTTTCTCTTCGCCTTCATCCGTCATAGAGCGGAAAGCGCCATCGTTTTTTTCGTAGTAATGCGTAAGATAATTAGGGATTTGCATAGTTTGTGGGGGATTTTTTATTTTCCTGTTTACTCATTTCAACAAGGAAGACGATGTATAGAATTTAACAAGACTAATCTTCGTTGAGGAGGACCATATTTTCAAACGATTTTAGGTTTGAAAAAAAGCCTAGTAGCTCCTTCAATAGAGCCACTAGGCTTTGATAATTAAAACAATAGAAAGAAAAAACTTAAGCTAAAACACCACCATCAACCTTTCGTCCCTCCTTGGCCATTTCATACACATCTTTCAAGGCGTAGACGTGATCCTTCCAGATTTGCTCCGTTCTTTCTTGGTTGAAAACAGGTTTTTTGATCATTTTTTGCGCGTATTCCATCTGCTTTTCGGTGCTGGATGGCTTGTTGTAGATTTGTAAAGCAAACTTCGAAAAGTCTTGGACTAAGACTTCGAAAATCTGATCAATTAAATTTTCTTCAATATTCCAAATCTTAGCATTTTCTAGTACTAACTGGCCGTAAACGACTAGGGTAAACAACTCACCTACACTGAGTAAGAAGTCAATGTCCTTTTGTTGTTCAGGCGTTGGCCCTGCCATCATTAAGGTTTCTTTCAAGATAGCAATTTGTTCTTTGAAAACGCTGATGTTCGGTAAGTCATACAAGGCGTAAGCTGCTTGGTAGTCGTGAAATTGGATTCTTGACAAGCCTTTTGTAGGGCCTTGGTTGAACATGAAATCATCGTTCGCTGCATCGTAGCGCTGAGGAATTTCAGGGAATTCTCCTGGATTGAAGAAATAGTTTGGCATAAACTTGATAATCAAGGCCATATTGACGTGTACCGTTCCTTCAAGTTTTGGTAAAGCACGAATATCACGCGCCGCCATACTGAAATACATGTCGCGTTCGAATCCCTTGGCCGCTACGACGTCCCACATATCATTGATGACGTGTTCGCCTTCGGTTGTTACCTTCATTTTTACCATAGGATTGAACAACAAATAACGTCTATCTTCCGCAGAAGCAGAACGCATATAATCCGTTGCTCTGAAAGCAAATAATCGCATGGCTACCAAACGCGTGTACGCTTTGATAAACAAGGCTTTAATGTGTGGGAAGTCGGTGACAAATTTGCCGTATAAATTACGATTAGAAGCATGGTTCATGGCTTCGTACATGGCGTGTGTACAGATACCGATGGATGCCCAACCCAAGTTATATTTATTGATATTGACGGTATTCAAAGCGGCATCCCAAGCATCTCTGCCCACATGCAAAATATCGTCTTCCGCAATAGGATAATTTTCTAATTCGAATTGAGAAACATAAGACTGGCTATTCACCACATTCTTAATTAATTTATAATTGGGATGCTGTGAATTTACTGCAAAGCAAACGTGATCTTTCGTGCCTTCTAGTAGCCCAAAAACAGAAACGATGCCTGCTTTATTACCGTTTCCGATGTAGTATTTTCCACCATTAGCGACGTAAGAGCCATCGGCTTTCTTCGACAATATCATATCGCTTGAATAAATATCAGCACCGTGCTCTTTCTCGGATAAGCCAAAAGCAAAAATATGACCTTCATCCAAGAGTTGCGCCGTTTTTTGCTTGACTTTCTCGTTTTTGCTCATCCATATCGGCCCCAATCCTAGGGAAGATACTTGGTAGGTGTACCAGTAACACAAGCCATAAAAGCCACAAATCTCTGTAAAAGCAGCGATTCGAGCGGTATCCCATCGAGCATTTTCCGCACCATACCCCGTAGGTGTCATGAGCTTGGCGAAAATTTTATTTTCCTTCACAAAAGCTAAGAAATCAGCGTACCAGACAAAATTTCTATCGTCATCCGTCAATTTCTCCTTGCCTTTTGCTTCAAACCAAGCTATGGTTTTATACATAATCTCCTGCGATTCCTTGTCTAGGTAAGAATAATCGACTTTTATAGGATGTAAAATGAGCATGTTTTAGTAGTTAAGAGTTAAGAGTTAGTAGTTAAGAGTTCTTTTTTTTTGCAATTTATGCTTTTGAACTGACTACTGTCGTTCTAGTTGTTGTAGAGCGAATATTCGCTGTAAATATAGGGCTTTTTTTGTAAAAATGAGGGGATTGAGGATTGGGAATTACGAATGATGAATTAGGAATTACGAATTATCTGCGGTCTGTGTGGCTAATTTTATGCGTATTATTTTGCCACAAAGCCACAAAGACACAAAGACGGCAGAGCCGCAATTTTGAATGACGAATTGAGAATTAT
>JAHDHB010000667.1 GCA_020631545.1 Saprospiraceae bacterium
CCGTATTCCTTTCCCTCGTCTTAGTCCGAGAGGTACAGAAATGCAATGAAAAAATGGATGAATAGTTCTAGAAAATCACACTTTAATACATACTATGTTAGACCAATTATTATGGCGAGGAAAAAATCGATGGCAAATGGGAAGTGCTTTCCTAGGCGCTTTTATCGGCTTGTTACTCTTTTTATTGCCTTTGCAGTTATATTTTGATATCCAAACAGTTTTGAATAAAACGGATGGTACAGGGGAAGCCTATGTCATGATTAATAAACCTGTCAATCTCCTAAACACGATGGGCTTAAAATCTGGTTTTAGTGACAAAAATATCGAAGAATTGGAGGCTCAATCTTTTATTAGCCAAGTAGGAGAATTTACCTCAAATCAATTTAAGGTAAGTGCTTCTAGTAAGATGATTGGTTTTTATACGGAATTGTTCTTTGAAGCGGTACCCGATGACTTCCTAGATCATCAATCTCCTGCATGGGAATGGAAGGAAGGAGACATACATGTTCCTATTATAATGGCACGGGATTACTTGGCTTTGTATAATTTTGGTTTTGCGCCTAGTCAGGGTTTACCACAGTTTACACCGAGTACCATCAATAGCTTTTCCTTCGACATTGGCCTTTCTGGCAATGGAAAACGTGCTGATTTTAGGGGAAAAGTGGTTGGTTTTAGTGATCGTATCAATTCCATTTTGGTACCTCAAAACTTTATGGATTGGGCGAATACGGAGTTGGGCAATGGAAGTGGGAAAGCTTCTTCTCGTTTGATTTTAAAAACGGATGATCCTTATAGTGAAGATCTTGCAAGTTTTCTCAAGAAAAAGGGGTACGAGGTAAGTCGAGGAAAACTGATTGGAGGCCAACTAGGTACTTTATTGAATGGCGTACTGAGCGTCATTGCTACAATTGGCTTTTTGATTTTCATTTTGTCTTTACTTATTTTCATTTTGAGCTTCCGACTAATAATTTCAGAATCAAGAGATAAGATTGAGTTACTTTTACAATTGGGTTACCGTCCTTCTTCAATTATTCGTAGTCTGAATAAAAAATTATTTCATCTCATCCTTGGCATTGGAACAAGTACGCTTCTTGTTTTATTTCCTTTAAAACTAGCTATTGCTCGCTGGTTTACGAATCAAGGTTTTGAAGTGTATAATGGAATTAGCTTTAGGGTTATTGCTAGTGCTTTCCTTGTTTGTTTTTTATTTTATGTTTTGAATCATTATTTTATTAAGTCTAGTGTTCGAAGATAATGGACTCCCTTGCGTGTTGTGAACCATATATTAACCCAACGCACATAGGCCATGCCGCAAGTGTGCGTGAGAGCTTGAGTGTGAGAGTGTCTAAGCAGTTCGTTATCAGCACTAAGTAGGTCTTTGTTCCTTCAAGGGAATATCCTTGAAATGACAGGTCTATTATTGTCGGGGTAATCATTTTAGACATGGAAATCTTTGATTTTTGATCCATTTGCTTGAGTTTTATTCTATAATTATAGGTATTTTTGCATTCATTTCTTGTTCATTAAATTGTGCTTATGAAATTTGGCAAATTACCCGACATTTCTAACGTAGATTTTACCTTGCCTTCGGATAGACCTGAAACAGGGCGTTTACTCAATAACCAAAAGAAAAAGGAGCAAAAACCTTCCTTGTATGTAGGCTGTACGGGCTGGGGAATGAAGGAATGGATTGGAAAAGTATATCAAAAAGGAACGAAACCTGCGGATTTCTTGTTTCACTATTCTCGGCAGTTCTCTACAGTGGAATTGAATGCAACGCACTATGGAACCCCTTCTTTGGATACGATAAAAAAATGGCGGGATGCTGTACCTAAAGAAGATTTCGTTTTTTGCCCCAAAATTTTGCAACGAATTAGCCATAGCAATGATTTGGGCATGGGGAATGAATGGCTAGATCAGTTTTGTAGCGCCATTTTGGGTATGGAAAAAAGCCTAGGATGCTGTTTTATGCAGCTACCTCCTTATTTTAAACGGGAGCGTTTGTCTGTATTAGAGCGTTTTTTAGAACAATTCCCTAAGGAAATTCCTTTAGCCGTGGAGGTAAGACATGAAAGCTGGTTCAATAATAATGAACACTTTACAGCCCTATTTGATTTGTTGGAAGCTCAGGGAATTTCTAGTGTAATTACTGATGTAGCAGGCCGTCGAGATGTCCTTCACCAAAGGTTAACTACGGGTACTGCGATGTTGCGCTGGGTAGGAAATGGGCTACATACCACGGACTATGCACGAATTGATGCTTGGGTGCTACGCCTGAAAGAATGGTTCGAACAGGGACTTGAAAAAGCTTATATTTTCCTACATGAGCCCGACAATTTGCTGGCTCCTGAGATTTGTGTCTATTTTGTAGAACAAGTAAATTCTATTTTAGATTTGAATTTGGAAGTACCTGATTTATCGGGTCGAGCGAAGCAAAGCACCACTGGACAAATGAGCCTGTTTTAATAGTTAAGAGTTAGTAGTGAGGAGTTAAGAGTTACGAGTAGTCACACAACGTACCGTCAGTTTAACTGGTGGATGACCTAATAAACTATATAGACCTAAAAGCGACTATACACAGTAATTTTCGGTTTCACAAAAAGCAATAGGTATCGGGTGTGCGCTAGAGAAGGCGGTAGCCTTCGAGGTTCTATAGCAAGGGTTT
>JAHDHB010000073.1:0-5389 GCA_020631545.1 Saprospiraceae bacterium
AGTCCTGCAATGCTCTAGCAAAAACAAGCGAATAATCCCCTCAAAATCCGTCTGTTCTCCTTGCAAATCATAGCGATGCCAAGCCCTAAATGCAATATGCTGCTTAGCTTTTGATAAGGATTGAGCATAGTTTAAAGAAAATAGCTTATTCGCTAGAATTTCATCTTTTGTTTCTTGTTCGATGGTCTTTTTTGCATTGATAATCAACTCTTTCAACCATTTTGCTTCCTTCTTTATGGCCTTTGTCAAGTCCTTTACGAAACGCTGGAGTGGTGGGCGTAAGGAAGGAGCTACAGCAGAAATCATTTCCTCTATCTCTTGATTTAAAGTTGCTGTCCAGAGATGTACTTCGTTATTGGCTTGTGCCACAAGGCGATGTAGCTTTCGATACCAATCATTTTTCACTTTGTAAAACCGATCATCAGGGAATCTTAGGATATAGCCTTCTCCGATGGTTTCTGTTAGTGCATTTTCTATAAAAACCTGAGCCTCACTCTTATTGTGTAAGGTTCCTACTTGTTTGACACAAGGAATATGATGTTTTTTTGCTAATGCTATCATCGTATCATACTGTAGATAATGCCCCGACAGGTGGTGACGAACTGCGGTCAAAACTAATTGGTCTTCAGGATAATCTAATACGATGGGATGCTGGCGGCTGCACCACTCAAAACATGGCGTCCAACCGCTTTCTAGCAATTTCGTCACCATGGGAATATAGTTGGGTGTGGGATTGTGTGGGTATTTGAGTGAGTTCTTGGCTGCTTTTTCTGCATGTGCTGCTGCTTGGTTGGCAATGCCTGAACGGCCTTTTCTAGTTACCCACTTCAATTCTCCTTCCCATAAAACAGGGCAAACTAAGGAACCATCCAATTTTTCAAGCACACGACAAGGTTTCGACCAATCAATCTGCTCAATTTCCGTTTCTTCTCGTTCGCCAATGCGGAAAAACTTATGGAATTTTCGATTGATTAAATCACCTTCTTCGTTGAAAATCAGGCCACGGCATTCTCGGCGTAAGGCATAAATACAAGCTACAGAAGGATGCATAGCCTCTGCAATAGGAATAAAGGAATATTTAGAAGGATAACTGTAATCTAGAATCCGATTTTTGCCCCGCTGATACACCCGAAACTCTTCTCTGTCTTTGATAGCGAGCAGTACATCTTCAATCTTTTCAATCAAGGGGAAGCCCCTGTCTCCCAGTGTAGTAATATCGCTGTAGGTTTCAATGAGTTTAGTAAAAGGTTCCTCTAAATAAGCACGAACGACTTGTAGAATTTCATCCAATTCCTGCGGTAAATCGAAGCTAGGATGAGCTTTGCAGAAGTTTCGCCATTTGCGCTTACTAGCCTTGCTTTGCCCAAATTTTCCTTCAAAAAACCGCGCGGCCATTCCTAAAGGCGTCCCTCGTTCTATGGAGGTTTCCTTGAAGGAATCCATCACAAAATTTAGATTCAAATTCGAGTGGGTAAGCAACCAGTACAAGCCAAACAAATCCTTTGCCCGCCACTTGTCCTTCACCCGTTCAAACAAACCGTAAAACTTCCAACCAGCAGAAGTTTCCTTGTGTACCATTTTTGCGATAAACGATTTTCCAGAAAAAACAGAAGGGTATTGTTGAAAACTTGCTGCTGGAATCGTAGGATCAGAATAGCTTATATCGATTTGTAATTCAATAGTTTCGCTCATTTCTGCTGTGCTAGCAGGGATCCATAAGCGTAAACCCGGATCTTTGGCCTCTGCCCAAATCACTGCACTTTTCAACTCTTCTACCTTGAAAAACACTCCATCTTCCATCTCTTCAGTTCCCAAGATATCTTGCCAACTCTCTTCCATTTCTTCTTGTTGCAAAGGCTCTTGCACCATAAAATCAACATCGCTAGGCATCCATTTCCCTGGCGCATACCAATGCCGCGACATCATCCCTCCTCGTAGGACGAAGTCTTCTCGGTATTCAGAAAGGGCAACTCTGCGTGCTAGAGATTCTAGGAGGTGGAGGGTTTGGAGTTGTTTGGGGGAGTAGGACATCGGATAAAATTTTAAGGGAAATTAGTCTGACCATTTTAGAACAACAGAAACAATACCTACAAGAATCCATTCATTCGGATATTGAGTCCTGATTTCGTGTATTGTTATTGTATTTCCCATTTAGCTATTCGTTTGGAAAAACTAAACCAAATTGCTCGACAACAAATGAATTCCTTGCTTCAAATTACTTCTACTATTAAAAAAATAAAACCCAAATAAATAAGGCATATTCTTAACTGCTATTAGATTGCTAAAGGGGGTCGAATTCGACCCCTTTAGCAATCTAATAGCAGTTAATCGTTGTTTCTTTGCCTCCTCACTTCTTCCTTCTCTTCCGTTTTTTCTTCTTCTTTTCCGTTTTCACCTCATCAATTTCCTTGAGAACCGCTTTCCAATCATTGTCCGTATCCCTAGTAAAATCTAGGGTATTTTGGTATTCCGCCTTTTCGATTTCAAGGACGGTAATTTTCTTTCCTAGGAAACTTTCGATTTCTTGGAGTATGTCCTTTTCATTTGAACTACAAAAAGATACAGCATTTCCCTTGTTATTTCCTCTTCCTGTTCTACCTACGCGGTGGACGTAATTTTCAGCTTTGTCGGGCAAATCATAATTTACGACGTACTCGACATTAGGAATGTCTACGCCTCTTGCACTTACATCCGTCGCAATTAAGACTTTAACTTTGTTTTTCTTAAAAGCATTCATTACCGCCAAACGCTCCTGTTGCTCCTTGCCACTGTGAATGGTTAAGGATTCAATATCAACACGTTTCATCGCTTTACACACTCGTTCTGCTCGTACTTTGGTACGGACGAATACTAGAATTTTTGCTTCTTCTTGCTCTAAAATCAAGCGTTCTAGGAAGAAGCGTTTGTCATCCATTTCTACAAAAGTAACCGCGTGATTTACATTTTTAGCGACAGGATCTTTGGGTGATATTTGGATGCGAATAGGATTGATGACTAAGGAATAAGCGAGCTTTTTAATCACTTCATTTATCGTAGCCGAGAAGAAAAGAGTCTGCCTTTTTTTAGGCAAAAATCGAATAAGATCTTGAATGTCTTTAAGAAAGCCACGATCCAACATGTGATCCGCTTCATCAAGAATCAAGGTATTTACCCGATGGATCCGCAAATGACCTTGACTGATGAGATCGAATAAACGGCCGGGAGTAGCGACAAGAATATCAAATCCTTTTTCCAATTCTCTAATCTGAGGATCTTGGTCTACTCCTCCAATAATGGCGCGTGTTCGAATCAACGTTTCTTGCTCTAATTGTTGAAAAACTTCGGTGACTTGTAGCGCCAATTCGTGGGTAGGCACCATGACAATGCATTTTATTCCATCTCTTCGCCGTTGTTTTGCTTTTCGTTGGTGCAAACGATGAATAATGGGAATCGCAAAAGCCGCCGTTTTCCCCGTTCCTGTTTGGGCTATCGCTAATACATCCTCTCCCTTCAAAATAGAGGGAATGGCTTTAAACTGTATGTCTGTTGGCCGTTTGAAACCCAATTTTCTTAGGTTTTGCTTGATTTCACGAAGAATCGGGTACTCGTCAAATTTCATGGTGCTGTTAAATTTTAATGCGAAGATACGATTCTTATTTCCTCACCAGTAAACTTCTACGCAAAAATGGCAGGATATTAAAATCGTTTTTTGATTTCTCTTAATTTTGTGCTTCTTGTAGTCCGCGATAGCTATCGGGAGTAGAAAGTAGAGTGTAGAGAGATTGACCGTCCTTAAACAGTCTATTTTTCGAAGAAAAATCAAGTCGTTATAACGCTAATCCCGATAGCTATCGCGGATTCTACTCTATACCCTCTACCCACTACTCTATACATTATACTTTAGTCTTTAATCACTTAAATGCATTTGTTGAAAATAAATGGAATTCTAGATTTTGCGTTACTCATTTCTCTCAAAAATATAGTATCTTCCCTACCAAATTTTAGCCGTAACGTTGGTCTTCAGCCGACAAGTTGTTCCATGTCCGTCAAGTAGTTAAGGGGCTGTAAAAAATAAACTTCCGCAAGCTATCAGCTAAAGCTAACGTTACTAACAACATCAACATGTCAAAGAATATAGATTTTACGCTAATTGGAGCAGGAATAATGAGCGCCACACTAGGCGTATTGCTAAAAAAACTGATGCCGAATGCTCGCATTGTCATCTACGAACGGCTAGATCGGGTGGGAGCAGAAAGCTCAGATGCTTGGAATAATGCCGGAACTGGCCACTCCGCTTTTTGTGAATTGAACTATACGCCTCCTCGCGAAGATGGTAGCGTAGACATTTCTAAAGCTTTAAAAATCAGTGACTCATTTGAAGTTTCCAAGCAATTGTGGGCTTATTTGAAGAAGAATAATCATGTCAATACGGGTAGCCCTTTTATCAATGACATTGATCACATGAGTTTTGTTTGGGGAAAGAAAAACATTGCATTTCTTCAAGAGCGTTACAAATCACTAGTAAAATACGGCATGTTTGATGA
This sequence comes from Saprospiraceae bacterium, assembly GCA_020631545.1. Classification (GTDB taxonomy): domain Bacteria; phylum Bacteroidota; class Bacteroidia; order Chitinophagales; family Saprospiraceae; genus JAHDHB01. Next base: position 4,524 of record JAHDHB010000073.1, read on the forward strand.
TATGCTGTACTCCGAAGACCATCAAGAGATAGCAGAATGGGTGCCTTTGATGATGAAAGGTAGAAGTCCTAAAGAGGAGATCGGTGTTACTCGAATGGCAATTGGAACGGATGTGAATTTTGGCGCAATTACTAGGGGAATGATTGCCTATTTGCAGACTTGCGATGGTGTAGAGGTGCATCTAGGCCATGAGGTAGAGGACATTACAGAAGAGAAGGATGGTAGCTGGCAAATTGATGTCAAGGATTTAGAAAATGGAAAGGAGAAGACGATCCATAGTGATTTTGTGTTCATCGGTGCTGGTGGTGGTGCTTTGATTTTGCTTGAAAAATCAGACATTCCTGAAGGAAGAGGTTATGGTGGTTTTCCTGTAAGTGGTCAATTCCTTCGTTGTAATAATCAAGAAGTTGTCCTACAGCATGAAGCAAAAGTTTATGGGAAGGCGGCGCATGGTTCGCCACCGATGTCCGTTCCTCACTTGGATACGAGGATGTTGGATGGAGAACGCTCCTTGTTGTTTGGGCCTTATGCGGGCTTTTCGACAAAATTTTTGAAAAATGGTTCTTACTTCGATTTGCCCTTATCGATTGAAGTCCACAACGTTTGGCCGATGCTTTCGGCAGGGATTCATAATATCGGATTGACAAAATACTTGATAGAACAGGTTTTTCAATCGCCAGAAGATCGCTTTGCAGCCTTGCAAAACTATTACCCAGAGGCAAAGATGGAGGATTGGGAACTAATCACCGCAGGCCAACGCGTTCAAATCATCAAGCGAGATAAGAAAGAAGGCGGTGTCTTGAAATTTGGGACAGAAATCGTTGCGAATGAACGAAAGAATTTAGCGGCTTTACTAGGGGCTTCTC
>JAHDHB010000073.1:5399-16682 GCA_020631545.1 Saprospiraceae bacterium
GCCACCTCAATGAACATCCAAGCATCTGCAGTTGCTTCTCCTGGAGCTTCTACCGCTGTTTCTATAATGTTGGATGTGTTAACGACTTGTTTTCCAGATAAAATGAACTCCAAAGAATGGACGGACAAACTGGTCGAAATGATTCCTAGCTACGGCCAATCGTTGATCAAAAACGGTAAACTTTGCAAGAAGATTCGGAAGTATACAACAGAGGTTTTAAAGTTGGAGGAATGAGGGTTTTTAAATATGATTTACGATGTAAGTAGTATGATGTATGAAGTTTCTTATTTGCTAGCAAATAATAATTTGCCCCATGAAGATTTCATACATCTTACATCATAAATCGTATTTTTTTCCTACTTTTCGGAGTAAATTCAACCGATAGTTCAAGTAAGTTTTCACCTGTTGGATAAATCCAAGGCTACGTTGGAGTTATCCCGTTGTACCAGAATTTTCATGGAAAATACTAGAAATATACAAGCCTGCAAGGAGTAAGCAATCATCTTGAACAACGGCTTCTATGGAACCTTTCATGGTTTTAGCAGCCGAGGTTAGGCGAATTTCTGAGCCTCTATGGAACGCCCATTTTGTTTTCATGAAATTTGAAAATTTCCATTCGAAAATCTCGCCTAGGTATTCAAAAGAAGCCTTCGACCTCATAAGATTGAAGGTAATTTCACCAATTTTACTTTGATCTGAATCATCTAAAACCTCGGTTTTTGACTTGAAGATACCTTCACGATTGAAGCGGAATTTCTTGTCATAAATTTCCCCAACTTTAGAACGACTCCAGCCTACTCTTTTTAAATAGCCAACTTTTACAGTCCCAGTAGAGATGGTGTACTTTCCTGTGAAGATGTTTCTTTTCCAAGTAAATGTCGTGCTCATAGCCCTTGGTTTTTCTCGAAATTGGTCATATCTCTAGCCTGAATAATTCATAAACTCGATTACTTCAAAGTCAAATCTCTGACTTCCCGATGCACTAATTTATGAGTTATTCAGGCTGACAAAAGCAGTTGATTAAGCACCTTCGACGTTTTGATTTTTATATAAGGTAAGTAGCTTCTGCATTTCCTCTAACTTAACTTCTAATTGACTAACATTCACAACATTACCTGATTCTTTAGCGGCATTTAATTGCATTTCAGATTCTGCTTCTTCCATACCTTTCATGATAACTCCAATAAACAAATTGAGGATAATCATAGTCCCCATTAAAACAAAAGAAACAAAAAAGATGACGCTTAATTTTGCTTGAGCCATAGATTGCGTACACAGATCCATGTTCCCATCATAACCATAATTACTACAACCAAACATGTTGATGTACATGACATCTGTCCAATCTTCCAAGGTAACGACACGAAATAAGGAAAGCATCGAAGTCTCTAGATTTGCAAAATGAATAGGGTCGTTTGGCCCGAAGAAAAAGACACCAGCTACTGCATATATATAAAACAAAAGCAATAAGAGTACTGTGACATACCCCATGGATGGGATAGATTTCAATAAAGCTGAAACGATCATTTGTAGCTTGGGTAGAGCATTGATAAGCTTCAAAACTCTAAGCAATCTTAATAACCTTAAAATAGCAATAGAACCGCTACCAAAGGGTAGAAAAGCGGCAGCTACAATGATAAAATCGAATACATTCCAACCATCCTTGAAAAAATTCCAAGGCTCTTTACCTTCTGCAAGTATTTTTACGACGATTTCTATAACAAAAATCACCAACACAATAGCATTCAAAAGTTCGATCAAGCCTTTATGCTGTGCTGCAAATTCTTGATAAGTTTCAATACCTACCAATACCCCTGCAAATAGGATAACCGCAGTAATGGTGTTCTTAAACCAAGCAGCATCAGCTATCTTTTTAAAAAAACTAACAAAATTTGAATATGAAGACATAGTGTGTGTAACATAAGTTTAATTGAAGGATTACATACAAACGACACTATCCATTTTTAAGTGAATAGTGTCGTGTATGCGTTTTACGCAAGTAAAGGTAAGAAAAGCCAATGGATTTTACAACTGCGAAATACCTGTAAAATTTTCTAGAATTAGGTTTCAACAACGGTACATAGATCGATAATTCCTACAAAATCAAACCCTTCTCCTTGGCATAATACAAAAACACTTCCTTGCTGGTTTTCCTAGGCTCATAACCAAACTTTTCTTTGAGTTTTTGATTGTCTAATACAGGGCGATATTGTAAAAACTTAACCTGCTCTGGACCATAACGGACTAATTTCAATGGCTTCGCTATTCCTAGGATGAATTTGACTACGGAAGCGGGAAGTTCTAGGTAGCGTTTTTGCAGCAGCGTGGCGATTTCTTTCATGGTAATAATTCCATCTCCTGCTACATTGAAAATCCCTTCTTTAGGCTTCAAAATGGCTTCTTCTAATATCCGAACTAAATCCTTGTCCCAGATAATCACAAAAGGTGTTGCCGAACCTCGTAGCCCAAGGATTGATTTTTTATGAAAAAGGTTGGTAATGTCATTGTCCGTAGTTTTCCCAAGGATAGTGGAAACTCTTAAAATAACTTGTTGTAATTCAGGATGATCACAGCGATAATCTGCCATCATTTCTTCGACCAAACGCTTGTGCCATGCATAGGCAAACTCCTGATTACCACGTAAAGGCATTTCTTCTGTCAACCATGCTGCATTATCTTCATGATAGCCGTAAGCTGCGCCACTTGAAGTGGTTATAATTTTCTTCACCTTAGCTTGAACGCAGGCTTCTAGTATTTTTTTGGTACCCTCCACTTCTACTTCATAAACGGCTTCCCTAGTCATTCCTTTTGGTCGGACGACAATAGCTGCTAGATGCACTACACAATCAGGACAATGTTCCAAGATCAATTCCTTGACCTCTTCTTTACTTAAGTCGCCTTTATAAAATTGATAATTTACTTGTTCTTTCTCCTTTTCAAGCTTCCTCAAATCTGTTCCAATAACCTGTAAATCATCTTGTTTTCTTGCCAACAATTGCTGAACAAGTTGCGTGCCGATATAACCGTTTGCACCAGTAATTAGAATTTTCATTGGAGAATGAATGAGGAATTAGGAATGAAGAATTACGAATTAGGAGTGAATCGTTATTACGTACTTTTTTGTTTCAAAAGCTTATATGCTCTTCTATTTCTTATATGGTTCAATCTCCTCCTAGCAATTTCATATGTCGTTTCAACTGCTTCAAATAAACATCCTTTTCAACATAATAAGCCATTCGATCCACTTCCATATACTTAAAACCACCTTTTAGGTTAAGGCGTTGATTTCGGACAAGCTTCGTCATTTGCTTTGCTTTTTCAGGCGCATCTGCTTGAGCTTTGAGATAAGTAGCCACTAGTTTCGCCTGTTTGTTTCTACCTTCCCAACCTAGTCCGGTAGCTTCTACCATACCTAGTACAAACAAATTTTCATGCTTGGGAGAAAAGATGTTTAAATACAATTCTGGCACCTTACTATCGTTCCAATTCAAATGCTGCTTGTCTATAAATGGATAATGTAAGCGGTAGCCTGTTGCATACAACACCATATCATATTCCTCCTCCGTTCCATCCTTGAATTTAACGGTTTTTCCTTGAAAACCAAGGACATCTTTCTTTACGCGCACATCCCCGTGGCCTAGATGATAAAGGACTAAAGTATTGACAATGGGATGGGATTCATACAATTTATGGTCGGGAACGGGAAAGCCTAGACGCTGTGGATTGATGACAAAAAAAGTATTCAACAACCAGGTATGTACCTTTTGCCGAATGGCTACCGGCAATTTTATCGCACCAATCGTATCTGCTGGCTTTCCAAAAAGATATTTAGGTACAAAGTGATAACCACGACGCACACTCATATCTATTTTTTTCGCTCGGTGTACAGCATCCACCACAATATCACAACCACTGTTCCCTGCCCCAACAACTAGGACGCGCTTCCCTTCAAAAACAGCCGGATTTTTATAGTCTTTCGAATGGAGTAGTTCTCCTTCAAATTCGCCTTGAATACTTGGATAATTTGGGTGAGAAAGGCAACCATTTGCAATGATAATCCCCTTGTACAAAAACTCCTCGCCCTTGTCGGTCAGTAACTTCCAAGCGTCTTGGTGTGGTTCCACCTTTTCTACACGAGTATTCAGTCGATAATGCTCATACAGGCCAAAATGCTGTGCATAATCCTTAAAATAAGCTAGTAATTCGCTGTGATGTGGATAATCGGCGACTTCTTCCTTCATCGGAAAATCATCGAATTCCGTCATTCGCTTAGAAGAAATTAAGTGCGCGGATTCGTAAACGGTGCTGTACTCATTTTTGATATTCCAAAGCCCACCAATATCCGACGCCGCCTCAAAAGCATCAAAAGGAATCCCTTGTTCCTTAAGGTTTTTAGCAGCACAGAGTCCTGAAGGACCACCGCCAATGATTGCGTATTTGTGTTGTGTCACGATGTTTGTTTGAAATTAATATTTAGACGAAATCCTTAAAACGCTCTTGGTGAAAAACAACAAAAGTCACTGGAATATAGTAGATTAGTAAACATTTCCGTCTTGTGCGTTTGTTTTAAATGGAGAAAATTGGTTACACCATGGCTTAAAGGCCACAGCGTGATGCTTCTCCTAGTTGTTTCGTTCTCTCCTGAATTGCAATTCTACTAAGGAAAAATATTTAAATCATACGAAAGCCTTGGTTGATTTAATAAACCATCGGCTAAAGTCAGCGCCCCGAAGTACCTACAAATGTATTAATTCTGTAGCTATTTTTAAGTATTGTGAATAGTCTCACGATCCATGTTTCCCAGCGGCAAAGATATTTTGCTTGCTTTGCTACAATATAGCATCGAGGATTAGTCACCTCCTTTCTCTAGGGCAACCATAAAGGATTGCCCCTACGGAATTTACGTCGCTCTAATCCAAGGTTTAGCCCTTGAAATCCTAGGGGGAAAAAGCGAAGCGACTACATTAAACTAACTTCCTTTAATAATAGAATGTCCTTCTAATTTACAAGAAACGATGCTATTTACTTAGTTTTTTCGATAAATAATTGGATTTTTCGGGCATCAGAGACACCAAGAATACTTGGTTACTGGCAGAAAAAATGGAGGATAGAAAAATTTTAATTCCCCATCCTCCATTTTTTAACAAAGGTATAATTTACGCCTAACGATCCACTCGACATTCGTGTCCAGATAGTTATCGCGGATCACTCGTAATTCCTAAGAAAGTTCAAATGTCATTTTGAGATTGACACGATATTCGACAATTTTGCCGTCTTTCACTACTACACTTTGGTTTTGAACATTCGCTGAACGAATATTTTTTACCGATTTAGAGGCTTTTTTAACGGCCTTTTCTGTAGCATCTGCCCAACTTTTCTCTGAATTCGACAAGACTTCGATTACTTTTACAACTCCCATGGTTTATTGGTTTTATGAAAAAAATATTTACTAATGCTGTAAATATACAAAATGATTCGCAAAAAATGGAACCGAGAGGTAGTTAATAGTTGGTAGTGAGTAGTTAATAGTTATTTTCAGCGCTTTGGAAATGTTTATTTTGCATTAAGCTAATGCTTAAATAAGGTTGTGCATCAATCCCTACTTCATCTACATCACTGTTCCAAATTTCGCCTCATTCAAGTGGGCTAAAATTTCTTGATGAATGCTTGGATTAGAAGAAGCTACAAGTGTTTCCTTTGCTTGAACACCGTTCACATTTTCTCCTTGTAAATTGGTCACTACGCCGCCCGCTTGACGAATGAGAAAAATGCCTCCTGCTAAATCCCAAATGTTAGAAGGTTTGTTGGCGATGCCTACAAAAACATTGTTGATCCCACAAGCTATTTGTGCCATAGAATGCGCAATGGAGCCGCCTTGTGTAACCAACTTACTGATATATCCATGTTTACGAAGCATAAAGAGCCTTGCTACATCCGTAATTCGATTGCTAGAGATGAAAAAATTAACAACTCCTTCTTCCAATTTTGTTTTTTTAACTAGTGGCATAAGTACCCCATTTCGGGTAGGAGGAATGCCGATAGCTCCTTGATAAAGAACATTCGTAAATGGATTGAAAATGACGGAAAGTAGGGTTTCTTCTTCTTGGTGAAGCGAAATACAAACGGTACAAGTATCCTCGTGATTCAAGAAGCTCCAAGTCCCATCTATAGGATCACAGGCCCAAAAACAACCGCTCTGCCCTTCTTGCATACCTGTCTCTTCTCCTAGGAATCCATCGTCGGGAAAACGTCCTAGAAGTAAATCTTTTATCAATTTTTCAGAAGCTTTGTCCGCTGCCGTTACAGGGCTTTTGTCGATTTTATACTCCTCGGTCAGGTCATTGCTCCACATGGATAGAATTAACTTTCCAGCCAATTCCGCAGCCAGCACAGCAGTTTTCAAGCGTTCTTCCAATTGCATATTGTCAATTTTAATTTAAAATTATTGAGGGCACTCCGAATAGGCTCTTTTTTAAAATATGATGTAAACCTTTTGGCAAAATTTGTAGCTTTTGTCCTTAAGGACACGCAGCACGTCTGCCATCCCACGTCCCCCCCGCAGTCGTACCGCGTGGTTTGCTCTTTAGATGTTTTTTATTTGCTAGCAAATAAAAATTTACGCAATGAGGGTTTCATAGATCATACATCGTATTTTACATCGTATTTCTTCATCAATTCCTACTTTTCGGAGTCCACTCAATTACTACAGTACTTCTTTCAACTTGGCTTCTAGAGCTGGGCCACGAAGATTTTTCGCGATAATCTTACCTTCACGATCTAGTAGAAAGGTTTGTGGGATAGACGAAACGCCATAATCTTTGGCTGCTGAACTTCCCCAGCCTTTCAAATCACTAACGTGCGGCCATGTGAGGCCATCTTTTTCGATAGCTTTTAACCAGCGATCTTCTTTTTGATCAAGGCTCACACCGAAGATTTCAAATCCTTTCGATTTATACTTATTGTAAGCTCTAACGACATTCGGGTTTTCCCTACGACAAGGCCCGCACCAACTTGCCCAAAAATCAACCAAGACGACTTTTCCTCTTAAGCTGCTAAGCGTTTTGACTTTGCCTTCTGGCGTATTTAAAGCAATTTCAGGCGCTTCTACCCCAACCATCATCTTCTTCGCTTTGCGAATATTCTGGTTGAGCATTTGCTCCAATTGCTGGTTTTGCCCGGTGTATTTTTCCAAATACTGCTGTGCAAAATGTACTAAATTGGCTTCTTCTTTGGATTTTGAATATCCTAGGGAAATGCCTAGTAAAAAACTTTGAGCAGCAGTACTTCCTTGAGGAATTTTGCTCATTTGTTTTTCAATATATTCGCGTTGTTTTTCAGAAGGAATACCAACACTGGCTAGCGTTTGAGCATAAGATTGAGCTGATTGTAGCAACTGAGGAAAACGATTGAAAGCAGGATCAGAGAGGTCTGTATATTTGAAAAAGTTTTCTGCAAAATAAGTACCTTCATTCTCATAATCGCCCTTATTTGCTTGGTAGCTCAAATAAGTATTCAAGCCCAAGACTTTTCCAAGAAAGGGATTTTTCCCCTTTATTTCTTCATAATACGCTAGCTTTCGCTTATCCAAATCCCCCATTTTACCATCTAATTCAGCTATTTTATCGGGATTATTTCTCGCACTTCGGTACTGCCCAATGACCGAACGGAATTCTTGATTCATCTGGTTCGACTTTGACATCATATCCTGATAGTCAGCATCTAATTCATTATCTACAAAACGCAGTGTGGTAAGGGAATCACAATGCCCTTCAACGCGAAGGTTGTTTTCTTGATAAAAGGGAAATGGACGAACAGCGCGCTGATCTTTTCCTAGGAAGTAAAGGCCATTTTCTAAACGTTCTCCCTTCATCATGAATTTCGATTTTCCTTCTTTTGCTTCGCCTAAAGCAACCGTCATGACGGGTTGTAAATCAATACCACTCCAAGCAAAAAGACGGATAGAATCAGTGCCACATCCTTCTAGTTCGCCTAAAATCTGGAATTCCGCTTCATTGACGGAAGGCGTACTGTTTTTGCAAGTAGCAGAGAGCAATAAAATATTTATAACAACTAAATAAGCGAAAAATTTCATGGTTTTTGTTAATTTGTGTTTCTATGCTGTTAAGGACTTGGCAAGATAGGGATTTATTGAGAATGGAGAATAGAGAATAGAGAATTATTTGCTTTTGAATAAGAATTTGTACTTTTATGGCTTATTATGGAAGGGCGAGGAAAGATTTTTTATTGTTCTTACATCATAAATCTTATTTTTTCGAGTAAACTTTACTTAAAAAACACTCCCTACATAAAAGAACCTTCCTCTCCGTTGGTTACTAGAAAACCGCAGGAGAAGGAAAGCTCTAAACCCAAACTTCTTGAGCTGAGAAGACAGCATTTTTAAAACGGAACGCTCCTTGAGCTACTACTAGTGGTACTGCTCAGAAGTCCATTCAAATTTCGGTAAGTACAACTCACCTTTTTATTCTTTTTCAACATTTTTCAAGGTCTTTTCAAGTGCTAGTATTCCAATCCTTGCGCTTTTCTGCCTTGTCTATCACAAAGATAGGACGTGTTTTTTCCTGTTTTTTGCACTGTTTTAGAAAAATAGGGAAAGTTCATAAAATCGGAGGATTTGAACAACAACAAAAAAACTAAGGCAATCAACTTGTATTTCAACGATTTAGCTAGATTAAATTAAATTTTTCTATTATTTGATTTTAGTAGAAGCTCAACAGAAAAAAAATGCTAAAAAATAGCTTTTACGGGAAAAAAATTTTAAAATGCTAGTAAATTCGAGATTTTATGCCTTCTTGAAGATTACTTTTTTATTTATTTTTCAACAAATTCTTCTTGACTATGAAAAAGTTATTAGTTCAGACAATGATTTTGATGTTCCTTATTCTGTTAAGTTCTAGTATAACTAAGGCTACTAATACAATGAAACAAGACGGAGGAGACGTAGTTCTAATTGATAAAAATGGTAAGATTGAACACGTTTTGGTTTTACCTAAAGACTACATTCTAGACGAAGCGGACTCTACCTCCCCTTTGATTATCAGTATTTATGATCAGACAGGAAACGCTATTTTCACTATAGAAACATATGAGCTAGCAATTGAGATTCCTCTAATAGGTTTAGGGAATAACCAATACACACTAATTGCTAGAGTAGGAGAATATATTTTTAGCAAAAAAAGTATCTAGCTTATTGTAAGTGGGTAATTAGACTATATTCTGATACCCACTATAATTTTCGAATTACATCCTTAAGCCATTCATCCTCTGTTATGTGCCCATTGTAAGAATATAAAAGTTCAATTAAATACTGTTTAGTATAACGCCTATAAGGATACAGCACAATTTTATAAAACAGATCCATAAATCTAAGATTTCTCTCTTTCTGTCTTTCGCCAATATCTTCTTCTTTGTATCTTTTTTCGACGTAATTAGTAAATGAGCGCTTTTTTTTCCGAAGTTCTTCTAAATCAACATATTTATTTAGCTCAAAAGTACACTTAAACAAAAGAATATACTTCCTCAATGCATAAGAATAATCTTCGTAAAGAATTTTGTCTAATTTCAACAAAACAGCTTCATATTCTTTCTCCCCTGCTAAACGATAACACTCATAAAGTATAGCAATATTGTCTTTGACATACTTGCTATATTGTAAGTACTTTACATGCTCTTCAACAAATTTTTCGTTCCAAGCATATTCTTTTAATTGGTGAGCAACATAAATGATATTATTAAAAGTAATTGGGGATATGCGATTATCTCTAACAAATACTTGTGAGTCAATACCCACTTTATACAATTCAAAGTATTCTTGAAGTTTCCCACTAGGGTAATCTAGCAAAAACAAGCTACTAATCAACATATTAAGCACAATCTCTTTTTCTCCATATAAAGAAGGCAAGTACTCGATCACATCCTTCTTCAATCCCAGATACAACGCCATACGAGGATTGAGGAACAACTGAGCCATTTGCGCATAAATATTTAAAATAGGATCGGTTTGACTAGGAAGCGTATCTAGAAATGCTTGTAGATTTTCTTCGAAACCTTCTTCTGGTTTTTCGCCATAAAGTTCTTTACGAATCAAAATTGTAGTGCTAAATTTCAGGCGATTGCAGACATAGAATGCTTCATTATGCTTGTATGCTGCATGGAGATATTCACTGAATTCTTTCTCTTCATAGAGGTTGACTTGCGGCTTGTAATACAACTCTTGATAGTAGGAAAGTTGGTGTAAATGATGCTCAGCGCCGTGTTTAAAAGGTGGTTTTTTTATCGCTTTTTTTAGGTTTTTCACATGGTACTTGTCCATTCCAATTTTTCGAAACGAACGAATTAAAAGATCGTCTCTATCAATTCTAGATTCTTTGAGTTCTTGCAAAATCAAGAAATCTTCTATCTTTTCCGTTAATTCTGAAGCAATTTCGTTCCATTTCGATACATTGAAAGATGATTTGTCTGGAAAAATAATTTTAAAAATCTGTTCCCTTTCTAAAATTTCAGCAGCAGGAGCCCCTTTTAGTTCATCTTTGATACTATAATAATATTGGAAAAGCAATCGTTGAGGTTTACTCCTAATATTCCCCGAATCACTAAAATGGAGGTTAAGCCTCGTCATCATCTGAGACTTACTTAATTTGATAAAGAATTGATTTAGCTTCGTTTGTTCCATACGATACCTTATTAGAATAAGAAAAACCACAACGTAAGAGGACAGGCAGGAATGGTCAGAATAGACTTACCCAACAAGGAATATGGAATACTGTGTACAAAATAAATAAAAAAGATTAAGAATAACAAAAAATGGCTAAGGTAAAGTACTTGACCTGAGAAGGGGCAGACTAATCTCCTAAGAAATTTTCGACGCTTCGCTTGAAAAGTACAAACGAGTGTTCCACTGCTACTACTAAGAAAGTAGTAGGCTATAGACTCGCGATGCGTGTGTGGCGATGGCATAGCGGGAGTGCTCTCGCGCTGCGTTTCCACTTAAACATAATTAATTCAAGCACTTGTTTTAAACCTTCTGCCACAGCACAACTTGCAAAGCTTTGCTATAAAAGGCTTAGCAGGGAAAATTACACCGCTGAAATAGAGCATTATTCTCTAATTTTGGAGCGTATATTTTTAGATCTTCTTTTTTCATGGCAAAATAGGCAAGCTATACCGACTGGATATAGCGGCATAAAAACCCATCCCGAAAGTTTTCGGGATTATAGAAATTGCTAAAAATCGAAACGGCCAGCCCGCTCACAACCCGAGCCATTT
>JAHDHB010000668.1 GCA_020631545.1 Saprospiraceae bacterium
CACCAAGCTTGGAGAGAAGGGGATGGGGGATGAGTTTTACGTGTATTGCGTAAGTGACTCACCCCCAGCCCCTCTCTCCAAAATCAAGAAAAAAATAAGCGCTGCCCGCGTTATTCTTTTTCTTGCTTTCGCAAAGAGGGGAGTAGAACGCTCGCCTGATATTTTGAGGTGTTTTTCTGGGAAAAGCACTATTCCCAGAAAGAAGGGGATGGGGGATGAGTTGTAAGATTGCATTAAATGCATTAGTTTTGTTGCTTATCTACCTGCGCTATGACAATTTTAACCGAATGAATAGACCTCTTTTCTTCCTACTTTCGCTTCTTGTCTTTAAATCCTGCAAACCTTCTTACGAGGAGTTTTGGCTGGTGGATCCTGATGAAGCGACAGAAGCAGGAGCCCTAGGAATGATTACTGTCGATTATTTTTATACTGGTAGTCAATCCATTATGCTTGCTTCTAAGCATCCTTATGGATTGACAACTACGGTGCAAGGGGTAGAAGGAGGGGATCAAATCCTAGTAGAACTATTTGCAAAAACGAAAAACCAGCAGTTTAATCTTACTGCACATAGTGAATGGGGAGAATTTTATTCCAATGCTTATATTGAAGATACTCAAGAGGAGTGGAGACCTGTTAATCTGTTTTTTCAAGTGCCTGATTCTGTGAGTGTTGCTTCGGTGAAGATTTATTTTCATTATTATGGGAAAGATACGGCTTATGTGGACAATATGTCGATTACGAAAAACCCTAGTCCTTCCCTGAGTCATCCTCTTCCCGATTTTGTGGCCATTCCTTTGGCGAATGCCTTACTAAGGGAATTGAATGTTTACAATATCTTTTGCGATAAGCGCAATTTTAGTGATTACTTTCAGGATGAAAGACTAGGGAAAGTATTTGATTATTATGGTGTTAGCCAAGCAGTGTTTTACAAAAGCTACTTGACTGATCCTGCCTTATTGGAGCGACTTGAAAAATATAACGAACAAAAGGCAACACTTACCGTGGGTTTGAAGAAAGAGCCTCTTTACCAAGGACTTGCAGGGTATTCGACGAAAATTGTTCATCACATTGGGGATACGGTATCCCTTAAGGTAAGCCAACATCATGACGAGGCCTACTCCGTTTCGCTTTTTAGTTTAGTGCCAAATTACAAGGAGAAAACTATAAAACGATTTGGAAAACATTCGGGGGATTATTTTCAATTCGAAACAAAGGACTTGTCTAGTGGTTCATACGGCATTCAACTGAAAAACAAGGAGAATACCTTTAAAATTCCACTTATTCTCAACAGCAAAAAGCAAGCGGATTTAGTCATTTTAGCGCCCGTTACCACTTGGCATACTTATAATGATTTTGATGGAAAATCTTTTTATCGAAATTATGTGGATTCCAATGCCGTTTACTTCGTTTCTACAAATCGACCGCTTAATTCTCTGCATTTTGATTCTACTTTTTTGGGGCATGATTTCTTCATCTTTGACCATATTTTTGATTATTTCAAAGAGAAGTATGAAGTGAATGTATATCCCGATTATTACTTACAAAAGCATCCTGAGCTGTTCCAAACGACCAAAACACTAGTTTTTGCTCAGCACTGCGAGTATTTTTCTCCAGAAATGTTTCAGGCCTTAGAAACTTTTAGTGCAACGAAAAACATTATTGCTCTAGGAGGAAATCAAGCCTATAACAAAATTACTTGGCATGACGATTATACTAGAATTGAATGTAGGAAAGATGGAACTCTACATGAAAATACGATAATGCCGGGAGGAGTTTGGCGATCCTCTTTCACCTCAGAAGCACGGATTTGGGGCGTAGCGTACACAGATTCGGGCTATGCGACTTATGAACCGTATACACTAGAAAATACAAAGCATTGGCTTTTGAAGGGGCTTGAAAACCTTCAACCCCAAGAAGTCTTTGGTAGGAAAGGTATAGACGATAGGGGAATTTCTGGCGATGAAATGGATAAAAGAGATGCCTCTTCGCCTTCGAATACAATCCTAATCGCCAAAGGGGAAAATCCACAAAATGGTGGCGGTGAGCTTGTTATTATAGAAAAAGATTCCGTAGCTACCCTTTCTACAGGCTCTATAGCTAGTGGCGCAGGGCTAAAAGTAGATAAGGTTTTTACAAAAATGATAGATAATTTTCTCGACAATTATCATCCTGCTCCAAAGAAATAATTTTCACCCTAAATTCCGTGGTATTCAACCAACAAACAGGGCGTAAAATGCATTTTAGAAAAAAAACAAAATAAAAGTGTAGCGGGAACTTTTACTATTCCGATTTTTGTTTTAAATTTGCATCGCACTTCGGAGCAATGGCCTATGGTGTAACTGGCAACACGTCTGATTTTGGTTCAGAAGAGTCTAGGTTCGAGCCCTAGTAGGCCAACTGAAAAAGCCGTCCTTACTACAAGGATGGCTTTTTTATTTTTATAGCTGTCCTATCGTAACGCCTAAACACAATTGGTGTTGGACTTTTTTGTTTACTCTCCCCTTCATTTATTATCTTTGCAACATACGCTTGTATTCCTTTGTTCTTTGAACCTGAGTTCGATTATTAATTCTTTGTAAATAAAGCCTTTAGTTGTTTTTGGGCAGCTTATCCCGCTATCCGTTTGTAGTCGCCACGCTGTAGCAGCATT
>JAHDHB010000074.1 GCA_020631545.1 Saprospiraceae bacterium
AGGCGTAGGATTGTCATAGCAATCCAACATTCCATCACCATCGGCATCAGCCACAGGCACAGAACCATCCGCATTGGTAGTACAAGGTAAATTATCAGCTACAGAACCATCTTGATTCAAATCGTGTCCTTCAATGAGATCAGGTGTACCATCTTCATCACTATCTGGATCAATGTAATCAGGAATACCATCACGGTCGAAATCGTGTGGAGGAATCGGCGCCCCAAGTACGACATCTGAATCAATACCAGAACCACCGAAGTTGCCCGGATCGTTATCATAAGCGTTGTCTATTCCATCCATATCATCATCCATACCTGAAGGCATTACAAAACCACCCGTACCATCGTCATTGACATCATCCAAGTCTGTCCCGTCCGTTGATTGGCCTTCGATATTATCCGTGATACCATCATCATCAGAATCAATATCTAGCCAGTTTGGCTTTCCTTGGCCATCGGTATTCGTTAGCGCGTGGCCAGTTCCTTGAATACTATCTGCCCAGCCATCACCATCGGCATCTGCTTGGCAGTCGATAGGGAAGAAGCAATTCGGGCCATCGACCATACCATCACCATTCGCATCGTCACCACCAGCTTCGATGATGTCTACAATGCCATCGTTGTCTGCATCTAAATCCAAGTGGTTTGGAATTCCATCACCATCAAAATCTACAGCAGGATCCGCAAGTGAGGCATCCACTAATTGATTGGTATTATCGCCTGTTCCATCATTGTCAATATCTCCGTCATAGGTATTTGACCAACCATCATTATCATCATTAGCCGTACCCGACCAAGTCCCTGTCGTTGGGTCATAATCATCGACATAACCATCATTATTTGCATCAACAGCAGGATCGCCAGCAGCTTCTACGATGTCCGGAATACCATCATTATCAGAATCTAAGTCTAGGAAGTCAGGTTGTCCTCCTCCATCTGTATTATCGACAGGAAGATTGGTTGCAAATTCACTGCTTGTATTTACTGCACTTGCGCCGTCTGGATCGGCAGCATCAGGAAGTCCATCACCATCCGTGTCCGTAGGTGCGCCTGTTCCTACCACGCCATCATTATCAGGATCACTACCTCCTGCTTCGATAACATCAGGAATACCATCATTATCAGCATCTAAATCGTTGTGATTGGGCAATCCATCACCATCAAAATCAAAGGCAGCACAAGCACCATTGACGATACCTCCACAAGTAGGAAAATCCGCATCCATCCAGTTAGGCGTACCGTCTCCGTCTAAATCTTCATCAGGATCAGGAAGGCCGTCAGTAGCACAACTCCATCCATTTACACCCTCAAAATTGGCTGCGCAGAAATCAGGATCGGCATAGTCAGGGGTTCCATCACCATCGGCGTCCCCAGGGAAATTTTCTACCACATCAGGAATTCCGTCATTGTCCTCATCAATATCAAGTACACAGGCTTCTACTGTGAAGGTTTGAGCACAAGTAGCCATGTTTCCACATTCATCCGTAACTGTATACGTACGGGTAATGGTTTCAGGAGCCGTCATACCATCAGAGACATCCATAGACGTTAAAACTAGGTCATCTGTTGCTGATGCATCATCACTAAGCGGCAATGGCTCGCATAAGACTACATTAGCAAGTTCTAAGCCGTTAAGCGTACTTCTAAATTCAGTACTTGTTGAGGTTTGATCGCCATCCGTAACAGTAGCGGCAACGTCTTCATAACAAACGGTAAAGATAATACCTCCTACTTGCGTGGTAGCAGCAATACCGCCATCTGTCATTGCATTCGGATCATAATTGTCACTTGCGGGGTCAGTTACTCCTACAGGATTAAATTCATCGGTAGTGACATCAATCGCCGCCTGATCGTCGGCAACATAAACGCCTGTTCCTGTCGTCGTCCAGCTAGATGCTGCTATCGTTGGAGGGTTGGAGCCTCCAGCAGTACCAGTAGGTGGTGTGCTGTAAAAGCCAGTATAATCGGCTGTTCCAAAAGGATTTCCACTAGCATCTAAGAATTGGATTGCAGCCGATTCGTAAACTTCGCCAGCGGTATTGACACTATTCACTAGAGCTGTAAAATCTTGTGCAGTTACAATGACATTCGAAGCCAACGTTACTTTTACTTCAAAGCAATTGACATCCCCAGTCGAAGAAGAAGTCGCCCCTGTTTGGTTGAATCGGTCATTATTTCTAAGTCCAGAAGTAGACTGGGTAACATCTACAGTAATCCCACCAGAAGGTTCCAACACCATTCCTCCATAAACATCGTAATCAGTGGCTTGTGTCACTTCAATAGTCACATCATTCGTGCCATCTGCTCCAAGCGCACCCGTTGTATGGTTAAAAATGTCAAAGCTTTTACTATTGGATAAATTACTTCCTGACGCATCTTGGTTCGTAATGTCTGAACCAAATAACACATCTGTAAAGTCAAACATTCCAGCAGTCGAACCAAAATCTAGCGTTACATTTGCCAAAGGATCAGGGCAAGACATGCTGATAAACTCGGCTGGCGTAGTAGCAGCAGTAGGAACGGTTTCACCGCAAGCGATGGTAGAATCAGCAGGGCAATTAATAACTGGTGGCGTAACATCTACACAGCAAACCCCAGTTACAGTAATGGTTTGAGCACAGGTAGCAACTTTTCCACAAGCATCAGTAACGCTATAAGTACGCGTAATGGTTTCAGGATCAGACATTCCATCAGATACATCGCCATCATGAGCGAAAGTCATTCCTATATAAGGATTGTCATCATTCATAGAAGGATCGCTGATACAAACGGAAGCTAGCTGAAATTCAAACAAAGAACTGGTAAAATTGGTGCTTGTAACAGTGTTGTCTCCATCATTAAGAGATGCGGCAACATCTTCTAACATAACGCAATAACGAAGACCTCCTATTCTAGTACCAGCAGGAATAGCACCATCCGTATTTCCATTCAACGTAGGGCTATTATTAGGGCCATTGACACCAGGAATGGCATCACAGACATTAGTTTGAGCATCTATAACCCCTGTATCATCCATCGTAATTATGCCAGCGCCAGATACATTCCAAGGATTAGTATTAACGACACCTGTACCGGCTACAGGCCCTCCAGAACAATCAATTCCTAAAGGAATATCACCAGCATAATAACCTAAATAATCAGCAGAGCTAATAGGATTTCCACTAAATGGATTTCCATTCATGTCTAAAAATTGTACAGCAGAGGACTCAAAGGCTGTGCCATTCAGCCCTGTACCTGCTGTATTCAAACTGCTAAATACCGCGTCAAAGTCTTCTGCATAAACTTCCACATGGCTAGCAAAGGAGATATTCACACAATAGCCTCTTACATCTCCAGTAGACGTTTCATTAGAGCCCGAACTTCCCATTGGAATATTTCCGCGAATTCCTGTGGTTTGTTGCGTAATATCATGTGTTGTTCCAGCATAAGCATCGATAATCGTACCGCCATAAACATCGAAAGCATGAATGACTTCAAAGTCAAAGGTAATGTCATCGACACCATCGACATTGGCTGCTAGAGCACCTGTAGCATCGAACACATCGGAAGAAACAGTGATGGTTTCATTAGCACCGCTAGAACCTCCATTGACAATATCATTGGTAAAATCATCGAAAATAGTGGCATCACCAAAATCAAGCACGACATTCGTTTGACAAGTAGGATCTAAACCTAAGAACGTGGCCAAATCGGTAGCCGCAGTAGGAATAGGATCGCTACAAGTAATGGAAATATCGGCTGGACAAGTAAGCGTAGGCGCTTCCAAATCCACAAAAACCGTAAAAGGAGCAGCATCGTAGCAACCAGCAGATTCCGTATCAACGATATAGTAGGTTGTCGTAGCTGTTGGTGTCACCATATTCATAGGTAATTCATTGGCGCCATCAGGAGGAAGAGCCGAGTGGTAAGTGATGGCACTCGCAGCAGCAGAAGCCGGATTATTGTCTGTAACCGTAACTGTAGCCAAGTCGAAAGAGGTTGGTGCTGCACCATTATCACATACATAATAACCTTCAGAGGAGAGGGTGATATCAGGTAAATTGCAGTTGCAAGCGGTCGTTGCTTCATCCAAGCGCGTAAAACTTGTGGTGTAATAGCCTGTAGTAGGTTCTAGAATGGTCGATGCTGTAGAACCACAATCCACAACATCAGTTTCGGTATAAAATTCAACGGTATAATCACCAGCAGTAGGAGCCAATGCTAGTAAATCCACACCAAAATTCGTTGTTTGCCAACGTTGGTCTACGATGCCATTTAGATTCTGGCAAGAGCCACCAGTAGGAAAGGCAACACCCGCTCCCGGATAACCATTAGGACAATCATCCATAAAAGAAATGGATTGCGAAGCAAAAGCACCAGGCGTATCCCCTGTTTTATAAATGCGATAGAAAAGACGATTTCCAGTAACATCAGCATTTCCACATGATGTATATTTCGTAACATTGGTCTCCGCACCATCCAAGGTCAAGACATCAGCGCTACAAAAGCCATCGGTAGGAAAGTCACCTACTCCGACACAAGCAGGATCATAGAGCGTTTGTAAGTCATTTAAAGACGCTGGTAAGTTAGGGTTTCCAGGCTGGAATTTCCCCATATCCAAAAACAAACCATTGATAACCACCATCGTGCGGTAAACATCAGCATCTCCTACGTTGAAGTATTCGAGCTGCGGCACACCAGATACTCCACCTTCGCCAATTTCCGTGATATTATCAAGGCCATCGCTTTCTCCACAAGCTCCTGAGGTACCTAAATAATAGGCATTTGGTGATTCTGGTGTCCAATAATTCCAAGTCGTTGCCGCAGTAGCAGCTCCAGTGGTATTGTCAAAATCTTCTCCTGGTTCATCACATTGTATTTCTACAGAGTAACGCCCGTTTGGGAGATTACAGATATTCAAATTTACAAAGTAAACATCGTTGCTTCCGTTTTCGGTACTGTAAATACCTGTAGCAATACAAACAACATCAGAAGCAACAAGGCTTTGACCATCAGAGGATGGCGTCATTCCTCGAACAATAGCGCGAGCTATACTGCCTTGTCCTGCGCCAGTGGTAGCAGCACCAAAACATTCCCAATTGAGGAACATATCGCTTGAGCCATTGGGCACATATTGACCAAATAGTGGCGTAGCACCGCCTTGATCACCTGTAAATGGGCTAATATAGGTAATCTGGGCTTTTACATAGAATGCTACGCTTAAAAAAATCAGAAGCGTAAAAAAATTTTTCATAAAAAGATTAGGTTTTTGAGCTAAAAAAGGAGACGAAAAGTGAGGGGATAATAAAATACAATTGTTCTTTTTCAAAAACTAGGAGACACCAAACCTCCTCATATTGTCCTTTATACACGAATTTAAATAAAACCTGTCACTTTTTCACAAAAAACACCAAAAAAAATCAAAAAGAAATCAATCGTTTTTTAAACAATACTTAAACACTTCCTTATTCTACTCATTAACACTTTATTTTAAAAAAACAATAATCCTTATATCTCATTTTGGCAAAAAAAAAAGATTAAACTTCTATAATTCCTAGTAAATTCCTGTGAAAAACAGCGCTCTTTCCTTGTTCTCCAATCATTAATTTCAACGAATTCTTGTTTTTCAATCAAAAATCTTAGGCTTCTACAAATGAAATCTATAGCCTCACGGTGTAGTTCACTTATCGAAAAAACAATGCTGTCTCAAGTTTAATAATTCCTTTTTTTTTACACTAAATAAATTGTCACATTTCAACCTTATATAGACATAAAAATGATTGTTTATAGAGCAAAGTTTTGATTTTTAAACTTACAAAATTTTCTCTTAGGTAGTCTCCTAATAATAAAAATGGTAGGTTTTAAATACTCAACCTCACCAACAGTAAGCAGATTGTTTTAGATCGTTTTTAAAGGTCGGGGATGTGCAACTTCATTGATATGATTTTTCGACAAAATCGTTTAAAAACGGGCGTAAGGATTTTCTAGTAGGAGTGTCCTAGCTAACAAGCATAATCGATTGAAAACAAACCATAAAACTCCAGAAGAATGGTGATATCTATAACTTTGCTCCTCAATCAACGCGCTAGATAATGAGCTACGCACCTACACATTTCATATAACTTTTCTAAACTTATTTAAAGTGTTTTATTGACGGGGGAGAACAGCAATTCTCGGATTGACAAAAGCAATAGGAAGCTATCGGGTGTGCGCAAGAGAAGGCGGTAGACTTCGAGGCTCTATGTTGGTTCGTAAAATAAGTCACCAAGTTTTGCCCAAAATAGACAAGAGAGCACTCCTTAGTTACTAAAAACATGTTTTTTAGGTCAACCCGAGAATTGCTGGGGGGTGAAGATGGCTCCTTGGATTTAGATGATGTATTTCTGCTATTCGTGCTTGTTTCTTAAGGGGTTCTCCCCGTCAGAGGTACGAACTTTTATTTTCAGTCTTTTATCCTGACGGGGGCGACCAGCTTAGTCAAGAGTATTTTTTCAATTGTCCTTGTCTATTTTGAAGCGATAGGCTCCTACCACACACCGACCTTTCCATCGCGGTAAAACTTCCCGTTTTCTATATCCTCTTCTACCGCTAACCAAGAAATCCCTGCGGCGCCTTCTGCTAAGCTACGGTCAGCAGTAGGCCCTCCCATATCGGAACGCACCCAACCTGGATCTACGGCGACCACCTTTATTGAATGTTCCTTCAAATCTGCGGACATGATGGCTGTCAGGCCATTTAAAGCGACTTTAGACATTCGGTAGGCAGCATGCTGCCCCTTCATTGTTGTCAACTGCCCCATACTGCTAGAAACATTGATAATACGGCCATCCTTGCTTCGCTTCAACAAGGGTAATAGGGCTTGACTCAATAGCATTGGGGCATAGAGATTCGTCTCCAAGCTTTCCTGCATTTCAGCCTTGGTCACTTGTGTGGTATCTCCACTTTTCACGAAAATCCCTGCATTGTTTATCAGTACATCCAAACGGCGGAAAACCTTCACCAAACCACGCACAACGACTTGATAGCTAGCAGGGTTTAGTACATCCAACTTTTGAAAATAGATCGTCTTAAGTCCTGTTTCTAGCACTAATTCTTCTACGGCTAACTGTCCTTTCACCTCATCTCTAGCGGTAAGGAAAACATGGCATCCTTTTTCGGCCAATTGCTTAGCCACTTCTCTACCAATACCACGATTGGCTCCTGTAATCAACACTACTTTTTTCTCAGACATATCTATTTAATTACGAGTTTGGAATTACGAATTAGGAGTTTGACCTCATGGATAACAAGCGAGCGACCAAAGCAACTTTACGCTTTAAGACACCTATTAATTTAATCAAAATTCGCTTCAAACTACCTTCATTAAGAAAATTTTAATCGAGTATGTTCCATTTTGGAACATACTGAAATTTTGCTGTAACTTAACATAACTACTTGGGTGATTATAAAACTCAAAAGCCCTCTAATTTGTCAGGATTTCAAAACCATTTTTGCTAAGGGCGACTTCCACTTTTTCACCAAAAAGTCTCACTTCATGCCCAAAATTAGCCATCAAACCATCCGTTGCTAACCAAATAGGTAGCTCAAATTCTAAAGTTCTTGCTTCTCCTTTGTTGAATGCTACGACGCTCGTTTTATTAAAATAATGGCGAGCATAGACTAAGGTGCTTGTATCAGCGGAAATTAGCTCAAAATCACCGTATGTCAAGGAAAGATTACTACGACGAAGTTGACCGAGTTTATCAGCGGTCTCCTTGGTTTTCGCTTCAAATTTATTCAAGTCCTCAAAACGCATCATTCTACGATTGTCAGGATCGCCAGCGCCAACCATTCCGATTTCATCACCATAAAAAATAACGGGGATACCGGGCATTGTCATCAAAAATGCCGTCATTCCACTAAGTTTTTGGTAAGCCAAAGTATCTTTTACTTGTACATCGCGCTCATAGCCAGCTTCTTTTGGATCTTCTTCAAAAGTCACGGCTCCACTAGCCAAGCCCATAAAGCGAGTCAAATCGTGATTTCCCGTTATATTTCCCATGGTGGAATGATAGCCATAATAATCGAAAGATTCCCGTGCGGCAATAGCTAGACGCTCAAAGCTTTCGTCATCCTTTGCAAAGACATCCCTTGCATTAAAATACAAATTAAAATCAAACTGTGCATCCAATAAACCTGAATTGATATAGCTAGAAATCAACTCATGACTACCGAAGGTTTCCCCGATTTGGTAAATCGATTTATTGTTAGGAAACATGACTTCCTCCTTGAGTTTGCGAGTAAGCGTACGCCAAAATTCGGTTTGTACGTGCTTGGTGGCATCATGTCGAAAACCATCAAGGTTAAACTTCTTAATCCAATACATCGCCGAATCAGTTTGAATATCAACAACTTCTGGCTTGGACAAATCCAAAGTAGGCAAGAAGGTATCAAACCAAGTCGTCAAGCGTTGTTCATCCCAAATACGAATATTTTTTGTACCATCAGGTAAAACTAAGGGCGTTACCCATTCAGGATGTTTTTGGTAAATCGGATGCTCCTCGTGTACATGGTTGCATACATAATCAAGCAGCACATTGATACCATTTTCATGCGCTGTTTCTACAAGTTTCGTGAGTTCATCATCCGTTCCAAATCGAAAATCTACTTCCGAAGAAGAAATGGGCCAGTATCCATGATAACCTGAATACCAACGGTTTGGTTTAGGAAATTCTTGGTAAGCCTCTAGTGGATTTTGGGTAAGTGGCGACAACCAAAGCGTATTGATTCCCAAGCTTTTGAAATAGCCATCTTCTATTTTCTGTGTGATTCCTACCAAATCTCCACCATTATAGTTTTGAATCGGTGTCAATCGTTCATCTTCTAGAGGTTTATCATTTTCGGGATCACCATTCTTAAAACGGTCAATCAAGGTAAAATACATCGTCATCGCTTCCTTATCCTGCCGTTTGATGTCGTTGACATCCGTCAAAACTTTTCCGTTTTGTAAAGGAATCAATAAATCATTAGAAAGTCCTACCTGATTGTAGGCATATACGCGAATGAAAGACCGTTGTGCTTGTTTTGCCTCCTTGGGAATGAGTAGCGTAACGGTTCCGTCTGCCTCTACACCTGTTTCAAGGAGGTGATTTTGCCAGAAGGCAAAAAGCTGCTCTGGATTGTTGAACGTTTTTATAGAAATAGCTTCTAGTTCCGTTTTATTCGTGATTAATTTTGGCAACGAAGACCATTCAGGTTTTTCCACCACAAGCAAGGAATTAAATCCGCCCATACCATTCGTAAGCTGCTTATCATTGCCTGGGTCAAGCATGGATTCACCGTCTTTCACCACCAAGTAAGGATAGCGACCAGGATTGAGCAACAGCTTGACAGTCCAGTCATTACCATTTTGCGTCATCGGCGTATTCGCAGGATTCCAATTGTTCAAATCGCCCATAAGAGCCACTTTTTTGGGTTCATCCTCAAAAGAAACCTTAATTTCGACCTCTCGTTTTAAAGACTTTTTGACCAGTAGATCATAAGCGAACTCCCCTCCATAAATCGTCAAAATACTTAGCGAAGGTAAATCCCCTTTATGCTCAACAACAAGCGTTTTCTTATCATCAGATAGCTTCGTCGTCAAGGCTTTATCAGCAGAAATGCTGTCTACCACCACCACATCTTTGAAATAATCTTCCAAATAAAGGGTCGTTTCTCCTTCCTCCAATATAATAGGTTTCACCCAATCAAAAATAGCCGATTGCGCCTTAGTTGGTAAAACGACAGGCTCACTAGAAGGGTTTGGTTCACATTGCCAAAAGGATAAAGCTAGAAGAAGGCAAGAAAAACGAATATAATAGTTCATATGGAATGATTTTCAGCAATTGAATAAGCTTCAAAAATACTATAAGTTCAGGGAAATCAAATACGATTCTCGGAAAGAATTACAAGAATTAAATTTAAATTGCTTAATTTGTAAGTAGGCGATGATTCTATATACAGAAGATACGCTTACAAAACGCCCCATCGCTGATTTGTTCTCTAGTACCCATTCACCTCTCCAAAATCAAACATTCATGAACTATCCAGTCCCGACCATAATACTCGTAGTACTTTTTTTAGCTGTAACTGCCTGTTCACCAAAGCAAAAGACAAAATTGAATAAAACGGGTCAATTGCATTTTAAAACGATTTTAAAAGAGCAATACAGTAGTATCCAAAAGAAGCAAGATATGATTATCACCAAGGCCTCCGCTTGGGAAAGCCTTTGGGAACAAATGCATAAAAATGTACAGCCAATGCCGTCTTTGCCTAAAGTTGATTTTAGCCAAGAGATGCTTATAGGTGTATTTATGGGAACAAAAAGTACGGGTGGCTATGATATTAACATCCAATCCATCAAGGAGACGGAAAGCGAAATCGTAGTAACCGTAAAGGAAATTTTTCCTAGGAATACGGGCTTTGTGTCCACGGCACTTACACAGCCAACTCATGTGGTAAAACTCTTAACCTCTAAGAAAAAAGTAGTGTTTGTCAGAAAAGCAAAATAAGGCCCAAGTAGACACAAAACATTGACTTTATCTTCTTATTTCCATATCTTTGTGAATAGGAGTATAAACAATGAGTACAAAGTTAGCGCCTTCCTATAAAGAATATCTTGAGCTAGAAGAAAATTCTAAATTTAGCTGCTCCTACGGAAAAATTTGATTTAACTTAATTTTATTATGACTAACGATTTAATGCCGCCAAATTTACTGGCGTCAATTCGGGCTTTAATTCAAACTGCCCGACAAAAAGTAGTGAAAGAAGTCAACCAAACTATGGTGTTGACTTACTTTGAAATTGGACGACGAATTGTTGAAAACGAGCAAGAAGGGAACGAAAGAGCAGGTTATGCACAGGAAACCCTAAAGAAACTTTCAAAACAATTACAAGGAGAATTTGGTCGAGGGTTTTCTGCCAAAAATCTTCGTCTGATGCGACAATTTTTTTTGACCTATCAAAATTGGCAGACAGTGTCTGCCAAATCGCAAAAACTTCATTTTCAGCTTAGTTGGTCACATTATTGTTTTCTAATCCGCATCAAAGAAGAAGCAGAACGAAAATTTTATGAACTAGAAGCCAACACCAATCACTGGTCTTTACGAGAATTAAAACGTCAATTCAATTCGGGCATCTATGAACGATTAGCCTTAAGCAGAGATAAGAAGGGGATTCTAGAGTTGAGTGCCAAAGGTCAAATCCTTGAAACGCCATCTGATGCGATAAAAGACCCATACATTTTAGAATTCCTTGAACTCAAGGAAGAAACTCGTTATTCTGAATCCGATTTAGAGGAAGCTATTATCCATAAAATACAAGAGTTCTTACTTGAACTAGGGAAAGGATTTATGTTTGTCGCTAGACAAAAGCGGATAAGTTTTTCTGAGAAACATTTCCATATTGATTTGGTTTTTTACAATCGAATTTTACGTTGTTTTGTCCTCATCGATCTAAAAATAGGCGAATTAACACACAAGGATCTAGGACAAATGCAAATGTATGTTAATTATTATGACCGAGAAATACGCCTAGCCGAAGAGAATAAGACCATCGGACTCATCATCTGCCGTTCAAAAAACGATGCTCTTGTTGAATACACCATGCCCGAAGAAAATAAACAGATTTTTGCTAGTCAGTATCAAACTGTATTACCAGATAAAGAACAACTAAAACAATTGCTCTATAATCAGGAATAATTCAAATAAAAAAGGCACTCCAAAAAGAAGTGCCTTAATTCTTAACATTATTATGTCGTCATTGTCTATTCCTCCGCAATTCCTTTAAAATAAGCTACAAATTCTTCAATCGTCATGCTTCCCTTATCGCCATCTCCTTGGCGGCGGACAGAAATTTTCCCTTGTTCGACTTCCTTCTCTCCGATGATAAGCATCAAAGGAATTTTCTTCACTTCTGCATCACGTATTTTACGACCTATTTTTTCACTACGATTATCTAGAATACCACGAATATCGTGTTTTGCCAAAGCCGTTTTTACAGACTCTGCATAGTCAATAAAGCGGTCAGAGATAGGAAGAATGGCGTATTGCTCAGGCGCTAACCAAAGCGGAAATTTACCAGCACAATGCTCAATCAATACGGAGATAAAACGCTCCATAGAACCAAATGGCGCACGGTGAATCATCACCGGACGGTGTGCTTGGTTATCCGCTCCAATGTATTCTAATTCAAAGCGTTCTGGCAAGTTGTAATCGACTTGAATGGTACCCAATTGCCAAGAGCGTCCTAGAGCATCTTTGATCATAAAGTCTAGCTTAGGCCCATAGAATGCTGCTTCGCCTAGTTCTGTCGTGGTTTCTAAACCAACTTCTTGAGTCGCTTCAATGATGGCACGTTCGGCACTTTCCCAATTTTCATTAGAGCCAATATATTTTTCAGGTTTTTCAGGATCACGCAAAGAAATTTGAGCGGTAAACTCCTTGAATCCCATCTTAGAAAGGACATACTTTGTCAAATCCAAAACGGCTAAAAATTCCTCTTTTACTTGCTCTGGTGTACAGAAAATATGGGCATCATCTTGCGTAAATCCGCGCACACGGGAAAGGCCGTGCAGCTCTCCACTCTGCTCATAACGGTAAACCGTACCAAACTCCGCTATACGCAAAGGCAATTCGCGGTAAGAATGCGGGCGGTGGCCGTAGATTTCGCAGTGGTGAGGGCAGTTCATTGGCTTCAACATAAACACTTCTCCTTCCTTCGGTGTTTGGATGGGTTGGAAGCTGTCTTCGCCATATTTGGCAAAGTGGCCAGAAGTAATGTACAACTCTTTACGTCCGATATGTGGTGTAATAACAGCCTGATAACCACGGCGTAACTGCTCATCCTTCAAGAAATTTTCTAGGCGAGTACGTAAGGCCGTTCCCTTGGGTAACCAAATGGGTAAACCTGCTCCAACTTTCTCTGAAAACATGAAAAGTTCCAATTCTGCACCCAATTTTCTATGGTCACGCTTCTTGGCTTCTTCCATCATATGCACGTATTCGGTCAGCTCCTTTTTCTTAGGAAAACTGACGCCATAGATACGCGTCAATTGCTGGTTATTTTCATCACCGCGCCAGTAGGCACCAGCTACGTTGGTCAATTTTACCGCTTTGATAGGGCTAGTGGTAGGAATGTGTGGCCCACGGCAAAGATCGGTAAAACCTCCTTGTGTATAAAAGGTGATGCTCCCATCTTCCAAGTCCTCAATCATCTCTAGCTTGTACTGATCGCCTTTTTCAGTGAAATAGGCTTTTGCGTCAGCTTTAGAAACTTCTTTACGTTCGTAAGCGTTCTTCTGCCGCGCCAATTCCAGCATTTTAGCTTCAATCTTAGGAAAATCATCCGAAGAAATCTTATGCTCACCAGGATCAACATCGTAGTAGAACCCTAAGTCGATAGCTGGTCCGATGGCGAATTTAATTCCCGGATAGATCGCCTCTAAAGCTTCCGCCATCAAGTGCGCCGTCGAGTGCCAGAAGGTTGATTTGCCGTCCTTGTCTCGCCACGTTAGTAGCTGCAAAGAAGCATCATCATCAATTGGTCGTGTAGCATCCCACACTTCACCATTTACCTTGGCAGACAAGACGTTACGTGCTAGTCCTTCACTTATTGATTTGGCAATATCCAAGGGCGAACTGCCCTTGTCATACGCTCTCACCATACCATCTGGAAAAGTAATATTAATCATCGGATTCGTTATGAATTAGTTACGAATTTTCTTTTAAATATAGCCTAGTATTTTAAACATACTCTTGGCCTCAAGGCTGCAAAAATAATACAAAATCATGCCTTTTATGCTATTAAGCTGTTATAAAATTAAAAAGGAAGACAGATTGATAAAAGACAAAGGACAATCCTAAATAGCTATCTGGATTTCAACTTCATTGACTGAAAGACAATAAATTTGCGCGTAGCGTCATGAGGACTTGCCCTAAGAGATTTTCCCCTCGCCATTTATCGGGCTGTCGGGCTTCTTTATCGTTTACACTGAGGCCGATACCCCAAATTCGGTCAACAGGACTTGCTTCGACAATCCATTTGCCTTTAGTACCTAGCAGGAATTTGAGCAAATTTTCATTTTGGGTAAATTTTGCATAATTCGCATTATAGACAATAGGAATACGCGCCATGAGCCAAGTTTGTTGGTCAAAATTACGCACTTTTCGCCCTAGTTTTTTCTGAATGGCCGGATTCGTAGCTTTAAGGATTTCAGAAGCCATTTCTTTATCATCAAACAAAGCCGCTTTCTGGTACATCATAAATTGCTCTGCACAATTGAATTGAATACCTCTTACTTCAAAGCTGCTTGCATGCCACTGAGAAAAAGGGTGTTCGGTTCCCCAAAAAAATTCAAAATCTTGGTATTGGTATAGCTTTTCCATCGTTTCTTTTGTTTCTTAATGACGCTTATTAGTCAAGTTATGTTCTATAACCACCAAAATGGAATTTTAGTGCCCTCTAGTGTTTTTTTCTTTGATTTTTTCTGGAAATGAGATTATGAGTCCTTTTTCCTTGTACTCTATACTAAAACCTCTCAGGTCTGCCTTCACGCTAATGTCTACCGCAGACCTCACAGGTTTATGCCATATTCACACCAAAAAATCTCCATTCTCCATTCCATTAAAATCCTTGCCATTCCACAATAAGCATACTATCCATTTGGTTCATTTTTACGACTTTGAAGCCCCAAGGAATTGTTTCTAGGAAGAAATCGAAGCTTTGTCGTTCTACTTTCAGTCGCCAATCACCATTATTTCGGAACAATTCCCCAGCTCGGTGAAGGAAGGTTACTCTGAAATTATCGTTTGAGGTGTTTTTCATGGCGGGCCAGTTTTGTGTACCAGCTCGGATGATTTGTTCTGCCAGTTCCTTTTCTTTATCTGTAATGTCAATGCTACTCGGGAGTGGTTCGTCGATGGGAATTCCGCAAAGTACTTTATTTAAGACCAAGTCTTCTTCAGGATTTTCAGTAGTTTTATACACAATGTATTGCAATAAATGAGCAGCGCGGTGAGCATCTGCCTCCTTCTCAAGATCCAGTTCTAAGGTGGTAAAGAAACGACCTAAGAAAGGCCATAGCAAGACTAAACCAGCATTATTGACCATAATCCCCTCTGCCGCTGAAATTGGAGGCGCAGGATTTTTGCGTAGTTCAGGCTTTTTCTCCTTAGCAGCTTCGAGAATTTTGGGGTGTTCTGGATTCGTTTGGAGGGGCGTGCTGGTTCTCGTGCGCCCTGGCAACGTAGGCCGAGCAAAGGGCAGATGACTAGCCAAACGCTCTACCAAATCCTTCGTTCCCTTGTCAAAACTATCCCGCTCTTTCCAAATAAAGCCTTGCACATCCCTAGCTAAAAGCTTGAATTTCTGACCGTTGCTAATCGCTAATCCACTGAACCACCATTCCAGTACAACAAGGGTAGAGATGGATTTTGCTTCACTAAACAAAATCAACCCAGCTAGAAAATCCGCCTTGTAGCTCTGCTCTATCGCTGTCGCTTCTAGGCGTAAGGTCTTGGCTAGCAAAGGTTTTATTCGCTTACAGTGAGGAGCCACTTCCTCTGCCAAGCCTTTCCGCCAAAGATCCACGATAAAGGCAAAAGATTTGTCATCTAACTTTTCAACAAAACGCGCTCTAGCTGTTTTGTTTTCGATAAGCTGCTGAAAGAAAGCACGCATTATGTCTTGACCACAAGATTGATACGCATTAAGCAATTGATATAGACTCAAGGAGGCATTGGCTGAAATTGCTTGTTTATTCTCCTTTTTAGATTGCAAATAAGGCGGAATAGGAATCTCTAAACGCTTTAATATCAACCGTTCTATTTGATTTTGCTGGAGTTTAGGTGTAGCTTGATCGCTGGCGGTAACCTTCTGGGGCGCAATCAGGGAAACTTCTTGTCCTAACCAAGATCGTAACTGAGCATTTAGGCTAAGGTCTCTAGTCCTAACTACTTCTATTACATTGCTTGCCAAGCTATTAAAGGATTCCTTGTGTTCGCTCGCTAAGCTCTCCAACGTGCTTTTAAATACGTTTTCTATCGCTAAATTATTGCTGGTAGATTTCGTTACTACAAGTAATAAATTACTTTTTGCTTGCAACCGAAGGTCCGTTAGCCATAGATTCCATATAATAGATAAGGGCTGGAGCAATTGTACAAAATGGCTTTCAAAGGCTGGAAATAAGTTCGGTTTCCAAAGATCAATTAACAAGGAGAAAGACTTGTCATTCAACTTATTGACTAAGGCAATACGCAAGGTTTCATCTTCTACTAACTTCCTAATAAATTCTTTCGCTTCTTTGGTTTTTTCTTTTCGATACTTACGGAGAAAATGTAGCATATCAAAGGGTTCGAAGCTTGGATTTTGCACTTGTTTTATCCCTAAATAGTGTAAAAAGCGTTGTTTTTCTAGCGCCCAATCGGTTTGAGCAATAGGAGTTCGAAGCGTGTCATCAACGACTTTTCCTGCCATAGATTTTAGCATCGAATTCAAAGCTATATTTCCTTGTAACTTGCCACTTTTTAACTCACCCAACAATCTTACAGTCAAATTTTTACGTGAATGATTATATTTAGCTGCAAGTGTTCTAAGAATTCGCTTCACAATTTTCTGACCTTCCAATTCTTGGCGATTCAGGGTTGTAAGAGCAAGCAGAAA
>JAHDHB010000075.1:0-1209 GCA_020631545.1 Saprospiraceae bacterium
AAAATAGAATCCAACTTGTTGGGGACTAAGAAAGCTTTCAGTCCTGATTTGCTCAAGGATATAAAAAAGGTTAGGAATAATCGAAGCAATTATCATTATTCGCAGTTCATTATTGAAGAGCCAGAACAGAATTTATTCCCAGAAACACAACGGGATTTAATCTATTTTTTACTATCAAAAATTAAGGATTCTACTAGAAATCATAAAATTACCTTAACAACACATAGCCCATACATATTATATGCTTTGAACAACTGCATGATGGGGGAGAATGTACGCAAATCAATGCCTGCTGGAGTAAGAACTGAATTGCGCAGTTATCCTTCTTGGATAGCGTCGGATCTGATTTCTATTTGGGAAATTAATTCTGATGGGACACTGAAATCCATTAAAAATGAAAAAACAGGTACCGTTAATAAACATTACTTTAACCGTATAATGAATGAGGTGATGGATGAGTATTATGAAATGTTAAACTACCTGGAAGTATGAAAACAAAAATAGAGGACATTCTTCCTGAGCATACCTTGGTGGCGTCTGATGCTCCCGAACTCTTTATTGTTGATTACAAAAAATTAAACGGAGGAAATGTTGAATTACTTGAAGAAAAACCCACTGAAATTAACAGCGTATACCTAGAAAATCGAAAACCAACTCCTGTTTATTTTGATGGTTTCCAAGAGAATGCATTGCCACTTGATGTAGGAAGATATAATAAGCAATGTGAGTGTGTTTTGTTTCCTACTGCTTGCAATGAATCGGATTGGATTTTGTTTGTTGAGACTAAATATGCCAATAATCTTAGAGCTGCCTTCGATGAAAATCACGATTACCCAAATTGTATGGTTAAACAGATCTTAGAGACGGTTCAATATTTTAGAGCGAAAAAAATCATTGCACAAGGAAGAAGAGTCACTGCGATTGTCTCTTTCCCAAATTTAATCCAACCCTTCAACAGTACAGTTTTCAAGCGAGATAATTTATCTATAGAAGAGATTTTGATTAAGCATAAAGTTTTAATAAGAGCAACTAATTCAGCCATTATCAAAAGTGAAAAACGAATATCTTTGAACGCTATTTAATTCACCAGCACGTTATACTTATATGCTCTTAAATATCCTATATGGTTCAAAAAATCGCCAAAACCACATTTTCACACTCCCAATTCATTAGTTTTCAGGCTTAATCCCGTGGATTTACTCCTAATTC
>JAHDHB010000075.1:1309-16654 GCA_020631545.1 Saprospiraceae bacterium
CACACTCCCAATTCATTAGTTTTCAGGCTTAATCCCGTGGATTTACTCCTAATTCCTAATTCGTAATTCGTAATTCCCAATTCTCTTACTCCATTTTCAATAACTTCTTAGTCATTTGTCGTCCATCCTCGTCTAGTAGCCTAAGGAACAGTAATCCCGTAGGATATCGTTCTACATTGATAAGACTAGAAAGATGAGTGATGCTATTCATTTGTAACAAACGACCTAAATCATCATACAATTCATAAGTAAGACCTCCCTGTGGCAAAGCATCGATTGACAAGTGAATTTGGTTTTGAACAGGATTGTTGATACGGACCTCAAGGCTTAAGTTTTGTTCCTCATTAGCCGTATTGATGCCCACTTCTTCTGGCTGATTCCCTAGGACGGGAATTTCGTCAGAAGCAAAAGGAGGCGTATTTTCATAAGAATAAATTAAAGTAGAAATGCCTGGTTGCTCAATATACCAATTCAAATTTACAAGGCCACCAGCATAACCACCAAGCGAGAAACGGCCTAGGCGGTGTTGATTAGGTGTTGCATCTATGGCGGCAATCTTGTTATCCAAATTCGATTGAGAAGTGGAAAGAGGAGCATTAAGGTTGATAATTAAACGATCACCGTTTAGGGTAGTCGTAGAAGAGCCATCATAATACTCTTTTTGAAGAAACCAATCATTTAGAGCACCATCAGCATTCGTAGGAACTAGGGTGCAATAGCCATTTTGAAGAACTAGACCGTTAAATTCAGGAGGAGAAGGGTTGGCTACTCTGGAAAAGGTAGGATTTTGAAATGCGGCGGGATTAAAGGACAAGACGAAGTCAGAACCCGATAAAAATACACTACTTCCATCCGTACTTGAAGATTGCAAATAAATATCAAACAAGACATCTGTTCCAACAAGTTCGACATTTTCTACCGCTAGCGAAACGCTTGTCGATTGGGCACTTGAAGAAGAAATTAAGCTGCTGGTAAAGAGAAAGACAAAAAATAGTTGAATAAATTTCATTTGCTGGTAATTTTGTTGGGTCTTATGCTTAAGTCCCTAGTTTTGCTGCTTCTAAGTCATAGAAAATTTGTGCGTATAGACTTTTTGTTAGTCAAGCATAGGCTGTTAAGAGCTTATAAACTGAACTGCTAGTATACGAAAAACCACCAAGAAAGGCAATGTATTAAGAAGAAAATACTTACAGAAACCCTAGTAGAGCCTAAAGCCCTTGTCGTTCTCCCTCCTCAGCAAGTCGATACCCCTTGGCTAGGAGTTCCAACCGTTCAGCGCTTTTGGGGTTCAGTGCTGGATTGGTATGGTTGAAGTGGATAAAGGTTATTTTTTTCTTCTCTTCCATTGCTAAGTCATCAAATAAAGCGACACTCTCTTCTATAAAAGGATGCGGAATCAAGGACATATCTCGGTTAGGGATTTCACCATTTTTAAAAAAAGTACCATCTAAATAAGCGAAATCAACCTCTTGAATTTCCTTTTTTATGGAACGCTCCCACTTATTCCATTTATCAATGTCGGGAATGAATAACCCCTTTTTGCTAGGGCCTTCTATACGATAACCCACCGTCTCGGAGAGCTCATCACGATGAGGGACTAGGAAAGGTGTAATCTTTAAGTTTTTAGATAAAACAAGGGTAGAATCTGCTTGTAGATTTTGGATAGCGATATTTTTCAAACGAACCAACTGGGCCCAAGGCTCTTGGGTTTGTAAGAAGTTTTTCATTCTAGGCATCGCAAAAACAGGCACTTCCTTCGCTCCAATGGCTTCTCGACCCAAGTGCATTAGCCCCGTGTAATGGCCGATGTGTGCATGAGTAAGCAATATGCCATCCGGCAAATGTGTTTCCCGACTAGGAAGACAGGCCGCCAATTGCTCCATTTGAAACTTTATATCAGGAGTAGCTTCTAGCAACCAAACCTTCTCCGCTTCCTTGTCTACTAAGCCCAAGCACGTTACTTGTCGTCTGTGTGCTGTATTGTTCCACAAGTCTTTACAACAAACTTTAGTGCAAGCGGCCTGTGGGTATCCTGCATCCTGCGCAATTCCTAAGACCACCATAAACACGTTATCGGAAGCCGTCTGCACGGGTTTTGCTTGCTCCGTAGTACAAGCGTATAGGCTTAAAAGGAGAAGAATAGGGAGGATTTTTTTCATGGTGTGTGGATTTAAGGGTGTCGAGAGCAAAAGCAGTAGGAGAGGGGCTTAGGAGGCTAAGGCAAGCGAATAGAAGGATACTTATTCGCCATCCAAACTACGCCATCCTCGAAAAAGGATTTCTAAATCACGGCTCGCGCTGTAATCCTTAGCATACAAGAAATTTAGACGGCGTAGGGTGGATTCATTTTCGATACGCATAGGCAAGCCATTCCTAGGAGAAAGGACTGCTGGAGGCAAGGGCGGGAGGTGTTGCAATTCGGATAAAGGCAAGTAACCCACCCACGTTTTTTGACCAAGAAATACTTGGAAAATATTTCTTAGAAAACGCATTTTTTGCTTCATAAAAAGTATCAAAATGGGCGACAAAACAAGAAGGAAGAGGCAAAGCCCTAAATCTAAAATCCTTTTATTGCGTCGACTAAGACGATTGGCAATGCGAAATTGAATTTCTATCGTATATAAATCGCCTGCCGAATTCTTGGAATTAGAACCAATGATGCTTAAACTCTTTTCTGGAACCATCTTATAATCTACATCCGGCCCTAAACGAGTCATCCAATGCATGATTTTTTGGGCTGCTACATCCTTGCTACAAAAAATGAGTTCATCAATTTTATAAATCTGTACAACTTCTTCTAATTGATGTAAATAGCCTAGTACTTCTTTATGATTGTCTTCTTTTTTAGGAGTGACGGTACCGATAAAATTTTTGTTAAGCTGTGCTTGGTGGAGTAAGTTCAAGACGCGCTTACTTTCTTCCTCCGCTCCTACAATCACCAGATTACTCGTGTGAGGGGTGTTAAGTCTAAAATTGCGGTAGCGAATAAAATGCAATACTACCCGTAAGGACCAAAGACCTAGCAACCCCCAAAGCGCTCCTAGTAAGATTAAAGCTCTTGACGTACGGTATTCCATCTCTAAGAAGCCATACACTGCTGCTAGAACCAAGGTACCAACTGCCAAACCACGGACTAAGCGGCGAAGGCTATTCGGGGCATCATACCCCCCACTAAAAAAGATAGCCGCTAGCCATATGCTGATGTACAAAGGAACATTGAACTGCATGAAGGTCAGAGAGTAATAGTCTGGATTGTTGTAGACATAAGTTGCCCAAAAATCCTTCAATAAATACATCCCTAGGAAAAAAACCAGTGCATCTAAGATGGGCAAAAACGCTTTTTTGAGAAAACTACTGAGTACCGTGATGGCGGCACGGAAGTAAATGGCTCCTTGTAGCATTAAGATAAATGCCGCAGCTTTTTCCCCTTTAAAGTGTTTCCTCGCAAAGATTATCATTGCATTATAAAAAACACGAACATAGTTCAGACTACCCTTTTTCGTACTTTCTCCCTTGTAATGAATGATGGTTGTCTCTGGAAAGTAGTAGTTTTTATAGCCTGCTTTGACGATGCGGTAAGAAAGGTCGATATCCTCTCCATACATAAAAAACGTTTCATCCAACAAGCCAATTTCTTCTAAAACCGAACTGCGCATCAACATAAATGCCCCAGAAAGCACATCGATTTCATGAACTTTGTCTTTATCCAAATAGCCTAAATGATAGCCATTGAAGGTCTTAGACTTGGGAAATATTTTGGAGAAACCGAAGGTTTTGAAAAAAGCTACCTTGGGGGAAGGAAAACCGCGCTTGGATTCAGGAAGGAATTTGCCTTTGCCATCTATCATCTTTACCCCTAAACCACCAGCATCAGGATGAGCATCCATAAAGGCGACGGTTTTCTCGAAAGTATCTTCTTCAACTACGGTATCTGGATTTAGCAAAAGCACGTATTCTCCCTTTGCTATTCGTATAGCTTGGTTGTTTGCCTTAGAAAAGCCTGTATTTTCTTGGTTGGCAATGAGTTGAACTTCTGGGAATTGCTCGCGCACCATCTTGACAGAATCGTCAATAGAGTTGTTGTCTACAACAAATACCTCTACCTCCATCTTCGTCGAAGCTTTCCGCACAGAACGCAAAGCTTGTTCCAAGAAGTACTTGACATTGTAATTAACGATGATAACGCTTAACTTCATACCAAATTTCTGAATACTTGAGGTTTGCCGACAAAGGTAGAAAGTCCGTAGCTGCTATTCTTTAAATGGGGGTTATTTTTTTGAAAGAAGAAACAACAAAGTAGGAAGGAGGTGGTTTTTCTACTTGTTTTCAGTGTAGCAAAGCTTATAGTACAAGGAACAATAAAAAAACCTCTTCTCCAGTTGTATGGAAAAGAGGTTATCTTAATTAAAATTTTAGTCGTTCAATGCTAGCAAAACTTCTTAGTTCAACTTGTCGATTTTCGCTTTCAATTTATCAACGGCACCAGCTTGATTTTCAATCTCACCGACTTTCGTCTTCTGATCTTCAATGTTCGTCTTGATGTCGTTTTCACGCTGAACAATCAATTGTTTTGCTTTTTCAATATCCTTCTCGTAGCCTTCCTTGTCTTTCTTCAACTTCTTAAGGTCTCCTTCTAAGCGCTTAAGCGTTTTTTCTTCTTCTTTCAGTTGATCTTCCAACATACCTTTGGAAACGCTGATAGCAAATTCCATGATGATTTTCTCTGCGATAGCATATTCTTTAGGATGTTGCTCAGAAGAAAGGTAAGCACCACCTAGGTCAAACCAAACTGTAAGGTTATTATCTTCGCCACTTTGGGTTACTTTAGCATAAATGTCCATGTCATTGTTACCCATCTCTTTGATGATGGCATTGTCGCTAAAGATTTCACCAGACTTCTTGTCGGCTTTTGTTTTTCCTTTGTACTGACCAATAAACTTTGCAAACTCCTTTTCTACCGTTTTGGTATCGGTCTTTTTAAGATCCATAGATAAAGAACTATAAGTCCCTTGGCTAAAAGAACGGTTGGCTTCTTTGATAAATTGGGCAAAAGTAGAAGATGCCAAGAAAAGTAAGGCAAAAGTAAAGAGGGTGAATTTTTTCATGATTGCTGTGTTTTACAATTAATGTCAAAGGTTCATAAGAATCGTTAAGAATTCAAGATTAAGTATTTTTTATAAAAAATGCCTAACAACAGAACTAGACCTAGTAGACCTTGTTCTAAAAGACGTTCTGACAATTTTTCTTAACGCTAAGCAGTTAGACTGCATTAGTTACTATAGAATTTGTAGAGCCTATAGTGTAATCCACGAAAACTATCGGGCGAAGAGGTTTTTTGGATTTTTCGAAGAAAAACCAACTCGTTTTGTCGGCAAAAATCCCCCTACACTATTCTTTCTACGCTCTATTATCGTCGTGGCTTTACCACGTTAGATAATTAAAAACAATTAGCGTTTTGCGATTTTTGTGCCAATTTTATTTCTTAGGCACAAAGTAAAGCATTTTTCAAAGGCTGAATTGTATTATCTAAAGGAAAAAGTATTGCATAATTAACGGTCAATCCATGGATAACCCTTAATGACTTAGCAAATCTAATAAAATTCTTTCAAATAACAGGAACAATGGAAAAGAGGAATTTTGTATTTGAATTACTTTATCGTGACAGGATACAAGGCTTGTGAATGCTAACAGAATGACTGAGGCGTTCAAAAGTCAGACCTGAGTGTTTCTAGCTTTATCTAGAAGCACAACGAACGCAACGCGTACTTTCGGGCATGAGCATTACCCGTTTAGGATTTATTGGGCGTTTGCAGGAAGAACAAGTACCAAAATCGGGCTCTTCTAATTTGGAAAGTGCCGTATTTAGTTTTTCCACCTTGCGTTTAGCTGTCCGTAAGGCTGCTTCTGCTACACTTTTATTGTTGATAGCATCCATGCGGGATACTCGTCCTATGGCATTCTCTGGAGAGATGGGACGACAAAGCTCTTCATACTCTTTGACTTTAATCTCCGTTTCTTGAAGAAGTTTCTCGATTTTTTCCTTTAGGGCTTGTTTTTCTGCTGTGGTCATAAAGCTTATTTTTACCAAAGGTAAGCATTTTTCCTCCTCCATAGTTTTCTAAGGTGGGTAAAGGCCGTTTTGTTAGCAGGTCATTTTTAGCAGGTTTTATAATGCAGCGCATAAAAACGAATTCAAAGTGGGGTTTATTGAAATCAATTGCCTATATTTCATTTTTATCTGAAAAAATAGTTCTATGGAGCTCGTAATTAAAATTTTGATTGGCTTTGTTGCCTTTTTCCATTGCTATATCTTATGGTTTGAAATGTTTGCTTGGACGACAAGAGGGCCTAAGATTTTTAGCAATTTTCCTAAGGATTTATTCGAACCAACAAAGGCTTTAGCAGCTAATCAAGGCTTATATAACGGTTTCTTGGCTGCGGGGTTGCTCTGGACTTTTTTTATAGGAGATCCGATTTGGCAAACGAATGTCGCTCTTTTCTTTCTTTCCTGTGTTGCTATCGCAGGGATTTATGGTGCTGCAACTGCGGATAAAAAAATCTTCTTTGTTCAAGCCTTGCCAGCTTTGATCACAATAGCTCTTTTGATGGCTTTTGGCTAGTAGAGCATTTTCACGATAATTGAAACATTTGCAGGGTATTACGGAACGTTGGCTTTAGCCGATGGTTGATTAAATTTGTCATGGACAAATTGCTTTTTTACCGTCGGCTAAAGCCAACGATCTTGAGTGTATGCGGTTGTATTAGTTTGAAAATCAGGCTGTTGCCGTGGGTTGTCTTTTGTCTTTACCTTGTGACTCAAACCTTTTTGCGGGATTTTATGAAGGAATACAATGGCTAATCATTTCACCCTTTCAGGGTTTACCTCAAATTCAGATACATTATGCAAGAAAATCCCGAAGGGATGAAAGGATTATAGAAAAATTATTGCGAAAACCCTGAAAGGGTGAAATTTTTAGGTGAAGAGAATATCTATATTACTTACTTAATATAGACCACTACTATCTGAAATTATCGGTTAGCAGCATTGCCTGAAAGAAAATTCAAGCTGAGGAGGATAAAGAAAATGTAAAAGGCAGTACCAATAGCCGTCTCTATCGTAGCCTCTACCATAAAAGAGCAAAAAATAATGGTGTATAAGCCTAAAAATAAAGGATTTTGGTAGTGCCTACGGTAGAATAATGGGAATAGAAAACAAGCTATAAAAGCAAGCATGCCTACTAGGCCTGTTCCTGTATAAAAATATAAAAACTGGTTGTGAGGGAGTTTGTACTTTAATTTTGGATAATGCTTCTGATATGCCGCTTCAATTTCTTGGCGTATATCGCCCATGCCTACGCCAAAGTAGGGACTTTTTTGGGTCGCTTCAAGTCCCATTTCGTAAGAGACAAGTCTTTGTGTATCCGAATATTCTCCCACAACACCACTTTGGAATTTATGGACATTATGTAGCGTTAGTTCTAGTTGCGTACGAAAGCTTTTTACTTGGAAAAAGGCGAATATGGGAAGGGAAATAATAAGGAAAAGTACTGCAATCCCTAATTTGTAGCGCTTCGTCTGCCAAATCCACTGCATAGTCAAGACAAAAGCTGATAGGTATAGAGCCAATAAACCACTTCGAACAGATAGCAGATGTATAGAAATGACTAAGAATAAGGTCATCATCAGAATCGCCCATCGCTCCTGCTGATATTTCAAGTAGAATTTTTTTTGGAAAAGTAAAAATCCTCCTAGGATGGCCACGGCTGTTAATAGGCTGTACCTTATGTGATTAATAGGGGTAGGGATCGCTCTGCTTTGCTTAATATAGAGGTTAAATGTTTCGTAGTTCAAAGCATAATTGATCAATACACCAATGCTTGAAATAGTTATTAAAACAAGGAGCCAATAAAAGAGGCTGTTGTACTGCCGTAAAGAAAAGATAGGCAGCAAGCCAAAAGCTAAGGGCATCAACAAAAAAGGTAATTTGATGCGAAGATGTACTAAAAAATAAGATAAATCACTGGAATATAGTCCACTAAGAAAGACGATGAAAAAGATAGCGGTGGTCATCCAATAGGCTCGATTAGTAGCAAACCGCGTCCATGCCGTTTTACCTTCCTGAAAAACATTGATACCTCCTAATACAATCAAGGCTATCATGGACACTGTCAGCATGAATTTAGAGGTAAGGAGTGCTAAAAGTAAAACCATACAAACCGCATAGGACCATTTTTGTATGTTGATGGATGTGGGCATCTAGCTCGTATTTGAAGGGCTTATTGGAGTTGGGCAAATATACGGATTCTTTTCTTATCGCTTTTCTATTCTTTCCTAACGTGGGTTACTTTCTACTCCCGATTCCTATTACGGACTACAAGAAGCACCAAAAATGGGGCGAAGCCAAAAAACAAGGAGATTGTGAGGTTACTCCGAAAGTAATTAATGAAAAAATACGATTGATGATATAAGATGTGTGAATTATTTATTGCGTAAATTGTTATTTGATAGTAAATAATAAATATCATACTTCTTGAATTTTACATCATATTTTT
Source organism: Saprospiraceae bacterium (assembly GCA_020631545.1). GTDB lineage: Bacteria > Bacteroidota > Bacteroidia > Chitinophagales > Saprospiraceae > JAHDHB01. The sequence goes on from JAHDHB010000075.1 coordinate 9,862, forward strand.
AAGAAGAGCCTTTTCCGAGTAGCCTAAGATTTTTAATTTCATAAAAAAGTATTCACTATGTACTAAATGGAAAATAGGATTGTCGTTCTTTCGTGTTTGGATTAAAAAATAGTCGGTTTATTGAAGCTGTTTTTATGATTTGTCCAGAAAAAAAATCACGACAAATTCATATTATAAAAATACTTTATTGTTTTGGTCGTGACAAGCGATTTCATTAGTAATTTTTCATACAAAAGGTTGGTATAATTTAATATATAGATTGAATTATATGGTTATTAAGGGAGTAAAGTGTTCCGATTTGGATAGATGTCACATTTTGCTATATAATAAAATTGTAAAAAAAATAAGAAAAAAAAAAGTCGTTTTTTTTCGATAAAAAAGACTAAAAATGGAGTCTAAAATGTTTTCTTACAAAAGAAAACAAATTCTATATCTAAATAATGCGGGGGACATATTAGTTAAAATATATTTTTTCTCTATAAAAATAAATTCTTACTTTAGAGCATTGTTTTGATCTAGTAACTAAAAATCCACAACATGAATTTTAAAAACAAACCCGTTTTTTGGGCCAGTTTGTATTTTCTGGCATTCTTAATTTTTGCACCATCAAGTACCCAGGCGCAAAAATCAAAATCAAATGTAAGAGTTAGTGTTAATCAATTTGTCCTTGGAACGATTTTCCCTTGTTCAGGAGGCGAAGGAGATTTTATGAGCATTGACATTAAGTGCAATGGAAGTTCAAAGAATCTTCAGCAAATTGATTTTGGTATTAATGTCGCCGTTTTATCTGGTCAATCTAGTCAATTACTACAGTTGGAGTACCCTACTACTGTAGAAGTTGGTGGAAGTACATACAGTACGACCTTGCTTGCCCTAGAAAACAATCATATTCTTCGTATGAGATTAGCTCCACCCAACATCTTTAACAAAGATGAGGCTAATACATCTAATGTAACCAATTCTTGCGGAGGAGTAGCGACTATCTTTATTGGAGATGCTTTTTCTCCTGATGAAAGTGGTAGTAATAGTTTTTCCAGTTGCGAACAGTATTACAGTTTAGATGTTATTGATGTTCAGTGCTATATGCTTAATGGCGTGACAAGCTGGGAAGGGTATGGCGACGAGGCCGATAATGGCTATTGTTTTAGCGGAGCTTCTTCAACAGGTCGATTAGATTCGTCAAATGGAATGGCAGAAACCCCAATTATTTCTCCTAATCCGTTTTATCAAGAAGTACGTGTTGATTTAGAGGGCAAAAACGCTTCTTCGATTAGAGTTCACGACATTAGTGGTAGAGTCGTTTACCAAACACAAGTCGCTGAAAATGCTTACACTGTAGAGTTGAGCTTGGCGCATTTACCCAAGGGAATCTACGTTTTAACACTCGCAGGGGATGATATGATAGAAACCCAACGTATTGTTAAAGCGAACTAAATAAGGCAAATTAAGAAAAGACGCCTTAGAATGGGCGATGGTTGAGCAACTGTCGCCTTCTACCTGAATTATTCATGAAAGTGCCAAATGACGCTTTTATGAATAGTTCGGGCTAAGGTGCTTTTAGTAGAAGGTACGGTCTTATAAACAAGGACTTGTGCTGTTCTTTCTTGCCTAGGGTTACCCTCTTTCTGTTTGTCTTACCTTCGAACCAGAAAGCTCATTGATTTTAACTTTGAGCCATTGGCGGTTAGCCACAGGGTTTAGATTCTCTAATTCTGCTTGAATTTTTTCTAAAGGAACACTTTTTTCAGTTTTAAATCGGAATAACTTACGGGTAATATTTATCAGATTGATATATCGATGATAATTCGTTTCTGAAGTTGTTTTATTCCGACGGATAAACTGGCTGAAAGCATTGCAAAAATCAAAGAAGACTAGCTCATAATCAGGTAGTTCGTAATAGCATCTTAGCAGCAATGATTTTGCTAATAAGTTGAAGTTAATATCGGTGAAATCGATGAAATTGAGCAGCTCTAGTGTTTTTTCGAATTGCTCTTGGGTGTAAGAAATAATAGCTCTACTAAGAAGGAGGGTATTCTCCCTTAAGTCATCTCGAAGTCTAGGGCCGTATTCTTCATAAAATTGGTTAGTCCATTCAAAATCTTCCATGGCACAGCCAATATTGATGAAATTGAGAAAAGCATGGTAGCTAAACGTCCCGTTTTGTGTCCAAATATCGTATTTAAGACTAAATTTTAAAACATCAAATCGTTCCGAAACGTTTTCATCTTGAGGAATACAGAAAATCGTGTAATTATTCAGAAAAATAATTAAATCCGTTTGCTCTTCTTTTTCAAAACGCTCAAAATTATCAATGATGAGTTGTTTCAACTCCAAATAAACTTGGTGGTCGTTCTTTTGGTTGAGTTGAATAATACGTTTGTATATACCAAAAATAGCGTAATCATCAAAAGGATGGCGTTCTAAGTTTTTTAGAATAGCTTCCAACATGGGGATTTCGTATTCCTCGGCTATTCCCCACTGCCTATTGATCATCTCTGAGCTGTACCTAAGCTTAGTGGATACATAAAACAAATCAAGGAAGTCAATGGCGTCGGTAAGGCTATTAATATGAGGTTGATAGCGGTTCGTACTAGGGTGGCCGTAGATTTGGTGGTTGAGCCTGAAGTGATTATAAAAATAATCCATATTCTCCTTCTCTACTTGAAGGTGGGTCTTCATCTTATCGACCAAAGAGAAGAAATATTTATCCGCTTTTCTTTTTTGTAAGGCCCTAAGCATAAGGTATTCACGGTCAAACTGCTCTTCTCCTAATTGTGCTTGTATGAAAAAATCTTCCAATAGTTTGGTTAAATCTGACATCAAGTAATTGACTTTACGATGGCCGTCTTTACCAAAAGAAGGGAAAATTTTCTCTACGATATAAGTTTTGTCTAATTTTTTGGAGTCAAACTCTGGGTAATACCTTTTTATGAAATTGAAAATGGTAATAAGTTTTGCATCCTTATTGAAATAAGGAGATGCCACGAATTTTTCAAAATCGCGTAACTCTGATTTGGACAATAATTTTAGTAAGTCAATTAATTTACTCTTCTTCATGTCATTATACTTTCTTATTAAGAACAATACAGTAGCTGGCCGCGCAGGTTGCGGTAATACAGAACCGAATTCTAAGAAAGGGAGGAAAACTGGCTATTAGGTGTTCGTGTGGTTTGTTTTTACAAATATAAAAGAAATATCTGTAAAAACGACCTAAATAACCCCTTTCTCTCAATAAAGTTGCAAAAAAGTCAGCGATGAACACTCCGAATAGAAATGAGAAGTCTACTCTTTTTTAATGAATTTCAACATCTAATCTAAAAGCTTTAGATAATTTTATTTTCCATTAGCATTTGGGTTTTAAAAATCGTGCTCCAAGAACGTAGGAAATAAATAAATTATCATCAGATGATTTATACGGCAAAGGGATAAACGCGATCTACCCAATTCTACACATGCCTGTCGATAAACATGAAAATGAGGAGATCTACAAATACGCAAAATCTTGAAGGTTAAGTCATCGTTAAATGATATAATCTTCAATCGAATGTAGCGGTCAAAATAAAATCAAATTCGATGCACAATTGGGGCTGGCACGAATTTGTACGGTCATAAAAAAAGAGAAGCAGGTCTTCTTGGAAAGGAATAATTAGCAATTTTTGCCGGAATTCCAGTCACATCTTGGTTCATTAGTCTTGTTTCTCAATGTAGTTGATTCGCCCTAAAAAGTAAGGATTCAAAACAACTTCATAAATATGCCTACAACTATGATGCTAAAATAGTGCATTTTATTGTATTAAGACTACTTTTTTTTCAATTTTAAATGATTATTTATTGTTGAATGATTGGTTTTTATAACTTTTAAATGCCTTGTTAATGAGTTTTTTAGCTTGAAAAAGGCGCCGTGAATGACGTGTGGAATAGAGGGACGTACTGAGTACTAAAAAAATCCCGAATACTAATCTTTAGTATTCGGGATTGAACTATCATTAAATCTAATAGTAAGAAAACGTTTAGTTGCTAAGCATTACAGGCATGATAAGCATTAAAACCTCTTCGTCGGGTTCGTTTTCAGAAGGTACTAAAATACCTGCACGATTTGAGCCAGAGAGTTCGAATTTTACTTCGTCTGTATCCAGTACATTAAGCATTTCTCCCAAAAATTTGGCATTGAAGCCAATACTTAGTTCATCTTCCGAATCAAAGGAACAAGTTAATTGTTCACTAGCTTCATTAGAAAAATCCAAATCTTGAGCAGAGATATTCAATTGTCCTTGATTAATTTTCAAAATCACCTGATTCGTGGTCTTGTTGGCGTATATCGCTATACGTTTCAAGGAGCTTTGGAAGTCTGAACGCACGATAGTCAAGGTATTCGGGCTATCTGTAGGAATGACCGCAGTATAATCAGGATAGCGAGCATCTATCAATCGACAAACCAAATTAACATCTCCGAAAGTAAAGAAGGCATTAGCTTTATTGAAAGCCAACTTCACTTCATCTCCAGAAGGCAATACCCCTTTCAAAAGTTGAAGAGCCTTTTTAGGCATGATGAAAGAGGTAGCAACCTCGCTTTTTACATCAGAATAGGAGTATTTTACTAACTTATGTGCATCGGTAGCAACGAAGGTAATCTTGCTAAAATCTACTTGGAAATACACCCCTGTCATAGCAGGACGTAGCTCGTCATTACTTGTAGCGAAAAGCGCTTTTGTAATGGCTTTGGAAAGCACTGCTGCTGGGAGTTCTATCGAATCCACGCCATCAGGAGAAGGAATCGTCGGGAAATCCTGTCCATTCTCGCCCGCCAATTTGTAGCGACCGTAAGCAGAGGTGATTTCAATCGCGAAAGATTCATCATCTACCGTAAACGTGATAGGTTGCTCCGGCAAAGCCTTCAATGTTTCTAATAATATTTTGCCTGGAATCGCTACGCTACCGTTCGAGTCTGATTGTATGTCTAATTGTGTTCGTATTGAAGTTTCCAAATCCGTAGCCGAAATCGTTAATTTGCTCCCGTCAATCGTAAATAGGAAATCTTCCAATATGGGTAACACCGGATTAGAGCCAATGGCTCCTGCCACCGCTTGCAACTGCTTGAGCAAATCCGATGAGGAAGTACTAAATTTCATAAACTTTCTTTTAAACTGGCTTTATTCTTCTTCTATTAATCGCTACTTTCGAAAACAAAATCATTGGAAAGTCGGAGTTAATTTGTATGTACAAATTTTGAAATGAGATGCATAGACACTCAGGCTTTTTTACTCCAACACCGATTATTTTCAAGCAAAGCAAACGAAAATATATAGGCTCTTATCTATAGAGCGCAGCAAAAATACAAGTAATTCCCAACTTTTTCAACATTAAATATTAACAAAATGTGGATAACGCTATGGACTATGTGGGTTTTGCTAGGGAATTCAATACTTTTCCTCAGGTTATGCTCCGTAGATTTATTTTTTAACAGCGCTTTAGAGACCAGATTTTTTGTTGTTCTAGGAACATGGTGTAGAGAAGAGAGGTTTTTCCAACAAGAATAAAAATTAGATAAAGAAGCACTTCGTGTCGCATAAAAGACAAATATTTCTGGGAAGTTACTAAAATACTATACTTAACGTTATTAGCTAATGAAGCCCCCGTTTATTTTTTGTACCTTTACCGCTACAAATCTAAAGAATTTAGAAGAGCAGATTTTAAAAGGGCTTTTTTGCTCGAAATAAATAACCTAAACAATATGCTCTAAGGAAGAACATCACTTATGCAAGACACATCTTTGGCACCTATAGCTCTTTTTGTCTATAACCGTCCTCAACATACCTTAAAAACGCTAGAAGCAATAGCGGCTAATCCATTAGCTAAAAACTCCATGCTGTATATTTTTGCTGATGGGGCAAAAAAGAATGCGGATAATACAGGTCATGTAAATGTCCAGCAGGTTCGCCGTATCATTGGGTCACAGCAGTGGTGTAAGGAAGTCATCATAGAAACCGCTAAAGAGAATAAAGGTTTAGCAGATTCCATTGTTGATGGTGTGACAAAAGTGGTGGAAAAGCATGGACGTGTGATTGTTATAGAAGATGATATTCTCGTTTCCAAAGGTTTTTTGCAATACATGAATGATGCGCTCGATTTTTATGAGCAGGAGGATAAAGTCATGCATGTAGCTTCTTATTTGCCGGCTATTAATGCCGAATTGCCGAGTACTTTTTTCTACAATTCGACCTCTTGTTGGGGCTGGGGCACTTGGGCTTCTGCTTGGAAAAACTTGAATACGGATGCTGAATATTTGCTAGCGCAATTGAAGGAAAAGAATCTTTTAGAAGCCTTTACCTTGGAAGGGAAGAATGATTATCTAGGACAATTAAATGATAATATTTCAGGGAAATTAAAGACTTGGGCCATAAAATGGAATGCTAGTGTTTTCTTACAAGGGGGGCTTTCCTTGCATCCCAATGAATCGCTTGTCGCGAATACTGGTTTAGATGGTTCGGGAACGAATTGTCAATCGATTGATGACTATAATGTCCAACAACTCGCTGAATATGTGCCCGTAGAACGGATCCCCCTGGAAGAATCGGTGGAGGCTAGAAATGCCTTTAAACGGTTTTTGCACGATACGCTCAGCTTATCGTTTTTTGCAAGAGTACGACGAAAATGGCGACGAAGCAGAGCTTAATGTACACACAACGCCGAAAGTTTGTTTGTTGTGCAAAGTTTTCAACAAGTAAGCAAGCTAATAGGTTTAAAAACAGAGAGTTGATTCGATTTAGGCTTGTACAGTTCGCGCTGTGAGAGC
>JAHDHB010000669.1 GCA_020631545.1 Saprospiraceae bacterium
AAGCTGTTGTCAATGAGCTGCTACAAGTAGAAAAGCTTACGCGACAGAATGAGCTGGGGCGTTAAAAAATAGTCAAGCTGCCATTGCTGAGTTTTTTCCGCCTGTTTATTCTTTACCGTATCCCAAGGAGGATAAACTCGAAATCCTCTTTTTCCTTCCTTTTTTGTTGTTGATAGGATACCTTTTTTTATTAATTCGGATTTAGGAAGCACAAATTGTCCAAAATTGTTTTTAGTTCGAACATTGATAACAAAATAATCAATTTTATCCTTGTCATTAAAGGGGGCAATTGACCCATTTCCAACTCTCTTCCAGAAAGTAACAAATTGTCCTACTTTTTTTGGGGTTACTTTAGCACTTCTACAAACGATATTTAGTTGATTCAAACAAAACCTACAGGCTTTATATTCTTTGCTTTCAGGCTCAATGTTCAACTCGCTCAATAGAAGCGAGCATCTATCATAAATAGTGGCTATTTCGAGTAAATCAGCATTTTGAATGGCTGAAACTTTCATTATTGTGCTCAAGGCCTTTTGTTGGTGATTATTAGGAATTTCTACCTAAATTTTTCTGTTGGATATAAGATAGAACTTATTACCAAAACCTAATTCAGGGAGTATTTGCAAATGTACTCAACATTTTCTTTAATTTTTTGGCTTTAAGGCTAGAGAAATGACTTTGTTCGTCCAGATTCCTTATCAAGTCATCAAAAAAACTTGTTATAATATTAGATAAGAATTAAAAACCATAGTAAAGGAATTAAAAACATGCTATTTTTCTTTAGATAATCCGTAATTTGTGTGTACAAGTTCTTTTTTACCAATTTTGATGTCTATCTAATTATCAAATACCATTATGGCCAATCCAATTAAAACCTTACACCTTGAAAAAGTATTAAAAAATCATACGCAAGATATGACGGGTAAAGTAGTCGTAATCACTGGAACGACTAGTGGAACTGGCTACGTATGTGCAAGGGAAGTCGCTAAAAAAGGAGCTACCGTTGTTCTTTTAAACCGAAAAAGTGAACGTGCTGATAAGGCGGTTAAGGAATTGAAGAAGGAGTTTCCTGAGGGCAAATTCGACCCCATCACTTGCGATTTACAAAGTTTCGAAAGCGTGCGTAATGCGAGTAAATCCATCAAGGCGAAATACGAAGTCGTAGATGTATTGGTCAATAATGCAGGAGTCATGGCACTTCGCGACCAAGCAACGCCAGATGGATATGATGTACAAATGCAAACCAATGCCATTTCCCATTTTTTGCTGACGAAAGAATTGTTTCCACTACTCAAAAAAAGCGACGAAGCTCGGATTGTAAATCATTCTTCGATGGCACGATTGGGGCCACCACTTGCTAGTGAATACTTCGAGAAAAAAGGAGGCAATCTAGGAGGAGACGGGACAGAAGAAGAGAATTTTAGCTTCAAGGGGCCAAGGTGGAGGCGTTATCACCAGACCAAATTGGCTAATGCTGCTTTCACTTACGGTCTCAAAAATAAATTAGAAGCGGCCAATATCTCTACGATCATTCCATTATTAGCGCATCCCGGTTTAGCTAAAACTCAGCTTCAAGTAACGAGTGCTGCGGTTGGGGGGATGGATGGCCAATCCCAATTCATGAACATGGCACAATCCGCTGAAGATGGTGCTACTGGAATCATCAGAGCAGCCATGGATCCAAGGGCAAAATCAGGTGATTTCTACGGCCCCGCTGGACAAGGATGGAACGGCTTCCCTGAACAATTAACCCCCGAAGATCTTTTGCTTGATGAATCAAATCTCAAAATCAATTGGGAAGGTTGCGAAAAAGCAGTAGGGACGTTTGAAATCTAAACTGAGCGAGATTGCTGTACCTATTTTTGCCCCAGGTTGAAATCCAAATTGACTGTAGTAGCCGATGTTGATAGGGATTTTTTGAGAAGTGGTTTGGGCAAATATTGTGCTGCTAACTAAAAGGAGGGCTAGAAATAGAATGCTATTCTTCATGAAAGCTTATACGTTTTGGAGAAGGGAATTATTGTAGGATGATGTAAATAAAGTTAGGGAAATTGTTAGGATTCCCAGCATTTTCGTTGTAGTATTTTTCATTTTCAAGTACAATGCACGAACAAAAAACACCTCCCGAAAAAAATCGGAAGGTGATCCAAGCAAAGAAATGGGTAATATTTTTTCAAGCGCACTTGTACAAAGACAAGGTTGTGTAGCAGCAAATGGGTTTCAAATCTAAAGACTAGACGTAGGTTCGCTAGAGAAGGCATTAGCCTTCGAGATGCTATGGTAAAGGGGCTTAGTCTTTTCAGCTAACATCAAAGTAGTTTGGTTAGGTAATGCAATAAGTTTAAGATTACGGAATCCCGCTTCCTTTATCCATGATATAATATCGTTTTTGGAATGTGTATTTCCTTTTTCTCTGTGGCAAGTTTTTAAAAATAAATCCATCATTTGGTCTCGTAAAGTTTGTTTAGATATAGAAGAGTCTTCAAATGACGAAAACTCTTGAACAATCAGTAAACCATCTGGAAGTAGGGCATTATAGATCTTCTTTAAAAGGCGAAGTGCTTCCTCCTTAGATATAATCCGTAATATAGCAGAAGCAAGTACCGTATCGTATTCTTGTTGTAGTGTTACTTGATGAAAATCGGCT
>JAHDHB010000670.1 GCA_020631545.1 Saprospiraceae bacterium
CGAAGAAAAATAAACACGTTATAACGGTAAAAGTCCTTCTACTCTATACCCTCTACTATCTACATGGTAGTGGCTTCGCCACGTTAGGGGTTTTAAGTGTCAAAGTCAGGAAAAGAATTACACCTATAGGATAAATCCAACAGCGCGTACTCTTAAGGATTCATTTTTACAATTTTCCTTGTAAATCGTCGATTATCAAAACTAAGAACAACGTGGTACAAGCCAGAAGCTAAATTCTGCAAATCAAGCGATAAACTGTTTTGGCCAACTTCAAAAACGTCATTCTGCTCGAAGACCATTTTCCCCGTAGTATCGTAAAAGTGAACTATGGCTGGCCCCGAAACAGGCGATTTTACCTCAAGCGTAGATAAAGAAACCGCAGGATTTGGATAAGCTTCACTCACTACAATATCATTGCCCCAATCCCTAGGATTTGTACGTATTGAAATAATTTCAGAAGGCGATTCCATTCCGTCAAAATCTCGTTGTATCAAGCGATAATAATATAAGGTAACAGGAAGTAAGGACTCATCAACATATCGATAATCTTGCTGCTCAGTACTCGTTCCTGCTCCCTCGATAAAAGTAATCGGCTCAAAATCAAGTCCATCTAAACTGCGCTCTAGGAAGAAACCCTCATTGTCCAGCTCCATGCTCGTCGACCAAATCAATTCAATACCGCTATTAAGTGGCTGTCCCTTAAAAGAAAGTAACTCAATAGGTAAACTACAATCAAACGTTACTTGGAAGGTCGTAGTGACCTCACAACCATTACCATCTGTGACGGTCAGCGTGTAATCCGTAGTGCCGTCTACCAAGCCCACAACGACCACCGATTCCGTGTCATTAGCTCCAAAAATACCCAAACCCGACCAAGAATAGGTATAATTGCCCGATGTAGAAGGAACCAACTCATTAGCTGCTAAGAAAACTGGGCCACCACAAGCAGAAGCTTGAGCAGGCCCCTGAATTTCGAATGTGGGTAAGGCATGAACTGTAACCGTATTACTTGCTACGACGGTTTCCGTACAGTTGAGTGTATTATCGCCAACCGTATAACTAATCAGGTATTCTCCTGGGCCATTTACTTGAGGATCAAACTCTCCATTGATGATGACACCGCCATTCGTAACCGTCCACAAGCCTAAAGGATCTACAGGCGTCAAGGCAAAAGCACTACTATTTGCACACATTTCAACAGGAGGCGTCGCAAAAGAAGCATCAGGATTCAAAACGGTAATCACAACATCATCTGAAGACGTAACACATCCATTTGTACCTGTATAAGTAATGTTATAAGAGCCACTTGCAAGATTGGAAGGGTCGAAGAGCCCGGTAGCATTAACCCCTGTTCCACTCCATGTTCCTCCAGGTGTTACCGCCCCTAATTGGATGGCCGGGGTTGAACTACAAATAGTGGAAGGAGCATTAATCGTCGGATCAAAAGGAGGAAGATTGAGCGTTATGCGATAAGTCATGGTATAATGACCACAAGTAAAGGTATGATCATAAGTCGCTGTTCCGCCTGGGCAATCGGTAAAAACAGCCGTTAAATCAAGATCATTTCCCCAACCACAAGTATAGCGATCATCATCATTGTTGATGAATGTTCCTGTATTAAAAGAACAACGGCCACCGCTATCATCTTCCCAGCCATCAAAAGAAAACTGTAGCGACGTAGGAAAATCAGCATTCATACCAAAGGAATTACATCCTGTATAACCTTTAAAAAACTGAAATCCACTCGTTCCACTACTTCCTGGAGATACCGAGTTTGCCTGATTATCGTTGGGATCCCACTCCCAACAATTGGAGGAAGAGAGATTGCCAAAGTTATCTCGTACTTGAAAAAAGAATGAATATTCATATTCAGCAGTAATAACTGCATCCTGTCCCTGATTGATAGCAGAAACGGTAATTAAATCTACTTGTATACTCCCTTGGTTATTTCCTGCACATCCAAACTGGGATTTGGAAAGGTAAGGAATGCTAAGGAAGAGTAATGAAAATAGGGCATGGGCGTAAGCATTTTTCATAATCTCTTTAGTTTAGTTTAACAAAGCATTACACTAAAATAACTAAAATTGCTAAATGATAAGCTTCTTAGGAAATAATTGTTTCGTAATAATGTCACTTATGTTGTCTTTTAGGGAGAATTTTATTTTAACAAAAGCGTGTTCGTTGAAATTTATGTTTGACATTGACTGTTGAGGCGAATTTGTAGGGCTTCTGGAAGTATAAAGCTAAGGTATAATTATTATTTGAAAGTGTAATTTTTTTGCTTGAAAATTAATAACATAAGGAATAATTTATACTTATAAGGTGGCGCTAACTAGAACGATTTTTGGGGGCTAAAAAAACGAAATGCTCCTCATTTCTTAAGAAAAAGCAATTGATTCTCTATTACTAAAATTATATATTCACCACTTTCTATAAAAAATAGCTAGGAAAGGATAAGTCGGAGGCTATTGAGAAGCGGTAAAAATATTTTACCTGTCACTTTTTATTTACTTCCTACCCAAAATAAAAATAGGCGCTAAAAACCTAAGCTGGCAAAGCCAGAACCAAGTAGAGGGTAGAAAGTAGAGTGTAGAGAGACTGTTCTCACAGCGAACTTAGATTTTTCGAAGAAAAATCTCCCGAA
>JAHDHB010000076.1:0-3848 GCA_020631545.1 Saprospiraceae bacterium
TTGATTGAAAGTTGTAAACTTTTGTTTATATCATTAGAAGATTATAGTAATTTCTATTCCGAACTTTTTGGCAACGCTAGATTGTTAAGGCAGTGCAAATTTTTAGAATATTTATGGTTTTGCGATAATAATTTTGGTGGCAACCGACTTGAAGACGAGCAAATTAGTAAAGCAATCCTTGATTCTGATGAAGTACTCAATGAGACTACTTTGGATACACTAGCCTATGAGTTAAATCGAAAAATACAACGATTCTTAGTACAGAAAGAATTGGAAGATGATGAATTGTTGCACGCGCAAATATTGGCTAGGGTTTACAAAAAACGGGGTAATGCCAAACGATTTCTAAATACCGCTACTCAAAAAATGGATAAAGTAATGCCTGATGAAGAAATGGATTTTCATTTCACAAAAGCGATGCAAAACCATGATGCTTACTTTCATCCAGGCGCTACATTTCATCACGAAAAAGAATACAGCAATTACCCACGAAATGCTCGCTATCATATGCTTGTAGCTTTTACAATTTTCTATTTAAAAACTTGTATAGAAGACTTGATTCGAGCAAAAATATACCATGAAACCTTAGCGGAAGATTTTCAAAAACAACTATCAATATTTCTGAATTTTCTACCTAGTACAATCAAAAGGATTCTACTAGTCAAGCTTTTAGAACAATCTTTGAATTTCCTTTCAAAACCAACGATTTGTGCTTACGAGAAACTAAAGAAAGATTATATTGAAAATTTGCAAGAGTTGAAATCTGAGAAAAAGACAATTCTATTACATTTGGTAAATGGACTTTTACTTATAGATTACCCAAATGGACGTATTCCTGAGCAATATAGTCTATTACGATTGGGCGATGAGAATAATTTATTTGTAGAGTACAAGTGTATTTCAGCACAACATTACATTAACATTGTCTACGTTTATACAAAAATGTCTTACGTGGATTTAGCAATTTCATTTACTCGAAAAAATGAACCCTATTTAAAATATGATAATAAACTCCTTTGTAACATACGAAGACTTACAAATAGTTATATCCTCTTTGTACAAGGAGAATTTAGTTCTGTAACACAAGAATTATCCCTTATAAATACACGCGACACCTATTTTTCTACAAGAAAACACCTTTTAGATATTAAGTCCTCTTTTGAACTTATCGGGCTAGAAGACGACCCAACACTTTTAGAAAAATGTCGAAATTTTAAAAATTTTATTCAAAGAAAACTCAAGTCAGAGGAATTTACTGAAAAAGAAGCTAATATCTTCTTAAATTTCATAACTATGACCAAGCTCCTTGCCAAGGCAAAATATGCAAATTTAAAGGGAATGGCACTTATGGAAAAAAGAGCACAACTAACAGGACAAGTAGCTGAATGGCAATGGATTCTTAAAAAGATAAATCAAATTGGATAGGATTCAGGTGGTTCCCATATCCTATCCAATATTCCACTAAGGCATAGTAATCACTTTTATATATAAGTAATCCCCTATTGCTATGCTTATAAAGTAAGATCCTACTAGATTATTCATCTTTGATAAAAGTATATTCGTTCTGTAAGACTCAACTTTATAAACAAGATTTTTGTTCTCATCATAAACACTTATTTTGATAGGCATTACAAGTGTATTATTCACTAAATACTTATCAGGCACTGAGAAAAAGTAGGAAGCTTGTTTCCCAACATCTATAATTACTCCAACCGCGCCACCGTCAACTCTAAAGGTAGTATTATCAGAAGCATATGAACTACTAAAACCTAAGATAAAAAAAGTAAGTACAAGACATTTTAACAATCGATTTTTCATAAAAAAAATTTAAATTTGAAAAAAATGTGTTAAAATGGCTATTTGGGTCATTTTCCAAGAAAAAACTTCATCTGAATTTTTATAAAAATGGCAAAAAAACAAAATCAAAACAAAAGACTGTTAATCAACCAAAATTAATAATAAATATTTACCATAAGTCGAAAAGCAACCTTTTCCTCATCCATTTTTTTGTCATAATGTGCTTATTTTCGTGAAAAAGCCATTCTATCTTAGAGGCATACAAGGAGCAAAAAAGTGTATAGTTGGAAGTTATCCTTTATTTCTCCTTTATTAAGCTATTTAAAATACACCACTATGATATAACAAAGTTAATAAGGTTTTTGCATATCGTAAATAGTAATAGAAGTGAATTATTAGAATAACTCCTTTATTACGAATTTATCTTCATAAAAGAGGAATTTTCATAATTCAGACTTTCGAGAATTTTCTATCGTTTGCTAGAATTGAATCAAAGGAAATTAACGTAAGATACTTTTAGCCTATGATGCTACACAACAGTCGATTCATCTAACTAGATGATAGTTCCTATGGGTTAGGGCAAAAGTTGTTGTAGTATCTAGGCTTTTTTAGTTATGCAACTATAAAACATTCAATATCAACTTCAAGAGAAATTCGAAAGCCTGCCCTTGATAGTGTTTGAACGAAAAAGACAGTTATTTTGATGTTTTTGCCATCTCTATTCATCGGTTAATGACAAAACACAATGTCCATCCTGCACCAACTGATGACGATACACCCCATTTTTCAAAAATGTTCGTTTTCGGTAAGACACTAAATACTCCTTGTAAAAGAAAACTCACCTAAAACGCCTAAAATCAAAATCATTCATTCATTTTCTTTGATAAACCATAAAAATCTTGTTTTTTTGTACCCGAATTGGGAACATAAGTAGCTAGAGCTAAATAAGCAATACTTTTTTGGCCGCCTCTTTTTTAATTATTCTTCGTTATTTTTCTCCACCATAGCTACGGCTATTCTGTCGAAAAATGCCTTGACTAATCAAAAAACAGTCAGGCAAAAAGTATCGTTTATTAATCCCTATCTACTTAAACTTTTGACTTAAAATAGCCTATGATTTTTTCGGATAAAAAAATATTAACCTCTATTGATAATGGGAAGATTGTAATCGAACCATTTTCTAGAGAATGCTTAGGGACAAATTCGTATGATGTGCATCTAGGCAAGTACCTGGCTATGTACAAAGGTCGTGTACTAGACGCCAAGAAACACAATGATATTGAAGAAGTTATCATTCCAGAAGAGGGATATATCATTGCCCCTGGCGTACTTTATTTGGGGGTAACTCAGGAGTATACGGAGACACACAATTCAGTGCCTTTTCTTGAAGGAAAATCAAGTGTAGGTCGCTTAGGAATCGACATTCATGCTACGGCTGGAAAAGGGGATGTAGGTTTTTGTAACCATTGGACTTTGGAAATTTCTTGTGTTCAACCGGTTCGAATTTATGCGGGCATGCCTATTGGTCAATTGATATATTTTGCGGTAGAAGGGGATATTGAGAATTATTACAACAAAAAGAAAAGCGCAAAATATAACAAAAGAACGGATAGGCCCGTAGAATCCATGATGTGGAAAAATAAGTTTTAGCTTCAATTCAATGAAGAATGATTCCACTTTTAATTCTGAGTTTACTCCGAAAAATAGGAATTATTGAAAAAATATGACATTATAATGTAATATACATGAAACCCGCATTACGTAATTTACTATTTGCTAGTAAATAATAAACATCATGCGTCGCAATCTTACATCATATTTTGAAGAAGAACCTTTTCGGAGTGGCCTCAATTCTAAATTGTTAATCAATATATTACTATGAAAATATTAATCATAGGTGGGGGAAACATGGGATTGACCTATGCCCGTAGTTTTTTGAAGGCGCATGTTGCAGCGGAGAAAGATTTAATGATTTTGGAAAAATCGGCTCAACGTGCAGAAGTTCTAGCACAAAAAAAGGTCGGACAAGTCTATTCGGAATCTAGTGAATG
>JAHDHB010000076.1:3858-16596 GCA_020631545.1 Saprospiraceae bacterium
TGTTTGAGGCTATCAAAGAAGATATTGATCCTCAACAAGTTTTCTTGTCGATTATGGCTGGTGTAAAAGTGGAGAAAATATGCTCCGCCCTAGGCGTTAAGAAGGTCATAAGGGCGATGCCAAATCTTCCTGCTCAAATTGGAATGGGGATGACTGCTTTTACAAGTAGCCATGATATTACCCGCATAGAACTCGTCACCGTCCAAAACTTATTGAACACCACAGGGAAAACGATTTATGTGGAATCGGAAGAACTCATAGATGCGGCTACCGCTATATCAGGAAGTGGGCCTGCTTATGTCTATTATTTTATGAATGCAATGATCGATGCTGCGCAGAAGATGGGCTTCTCCGAATCCCAAGCAGAATTACTTGTTGGTCAAACCTTTATGGGGTCTGTCCACTTGCAAAATCGAAATGAATTGAGTTGTGCTGATTGGATTGCTAAAGTCGCTTCAAGAGGTGGAACGACGGAAGCGGCTCTAAAAACCTTTTCTGACCATGATCTTCATATGAAGATAAAAGATGGAACCAATTCCGCGCATCAACGTGCTGTTGAACTTGGAAAAAGAGGTTGATAGTTAAGCGTTTATAGTTATTAGCTAAGAGTTGTCTTTTTGACGAATACTACTTGTGGTATGACATTAGGTGCTCATTTGCCCCCAATTTTGCAATCAAAACGTATATTTCATAATGTTTCGTTGCATTAAAAGCGTTTTCAGATTTGCATATATTAAAAACAAAACCTAAATTCCTTGGCGAAAAAATTACGCTCGAATTCTAACCTACATTAATCACCTTATCTCATGAATAGAACAAAAATCGTAGCAGGCAATTGGAAAATGAACAAAACCTTTGATGAAGGTTTGGAACTTGCTCAACAAATAACCAACAAAGCCAAGAATGCGTCATGTAAAGTCGTGATGGCTTCTCCATATATTCACTTACATGCTCTTCGTCAAGTGATTGGAAAATCAGATACCGTCTTTTTAGCGGCGCAAAACTGCCACCACGAAACGAAAGGCGCGTATACGGGAGAGATTTCTGTGGAGATGCTAAAATCTATTGGTGTCGATTATGTGCTTGTTGGCCATTCTGAACGCAGAGCCTATAACCAAGAGGATCATAAAATGCTGGCTAAGAAGGTTAACCTAGTTCTACAAGCTGGTTTAAAAGTGATTTTCTGTTGTGGCGAACCTCTAACGGTACGACAAGATAATGCCCACATACAGCATGTGAAACGTCAACTTCGGGAAAGTCTTTTCCATCTTTACGAAAGTGAATTTGACCGAGTTGTTATTGCTTATGAGCCTGTTTGGGCAATTGGGACTGGGGAAACGGCTTCACCTGAACAAGCACAGGAAATGCACAAGGCTATCCGTCGTATGGTCGAAAACAGCTACTCGGAAGCTTGCGCTCAGGCTACAACGCTCTTGTACGGAGGCAGTTGCAAGCCAAGCAATGCCAAAGAGTTGTTTAGTCAGCCCGATGTAGATGGAGGACTAATCGGTGGTGCTTCTTTAAAGGCCGATGACTTTATGGCGATCATTAATTCGATATAAGATGTACGAAATTAAGATGTACGATGTAGGAAATATTGTACCTCGTATTTCTCAAATCATACATCATATTTCATAAATCTTATTTTTTATGAATTACTTCCAATTTGATATTGCTGCAGATGAAAGTACGTCCGAAATTCTAGTAGCGATGCTCGCTGAGCAGGCTTTTGAGGGTTTTGAAGAAACCACCGACGGTTTTAAGGCTTTCATTCCTGCAAAGGACTTTGAACCTAAGGTAGCAGAAGCTATTGAAGATTTGAAAACTCGATTTTCATTCTCTTATTCTCGTAGTACGATTATTCCCAAAAACTGGAATGAAGAATGGGAAAAAAGCTTTAAGCCTATTCTTATTGACGGTTTTTGTGCCATCCGTGCGCCTTTTCATGATCCTATCTTAACGGTTGAACATGAAATTGTTATAGAGCCTAAAATGGCTTTTGGAACTGGTCATCATGAAACGACCTACATGGTCATGAAAGCGATGCAAATCCTTGATTTCAAGCAAGCAGAGGTTCTTGATTTTGGATGTGGTACTGGAATCCTAGCCATTCTGGCCGATAAAATGGGCGCCAAGCAAATAGATGCTATTGATTATGACCCTATAGCATATAAAAATACGGAAGAAAATGCCCTGCTAAACAACGCAAAAACAGTCGTTTCACTACTTGGAGGCAAAGAAGCTATCCCCAGGAAAGAATATGGTATTATTTTAGCAAACATTAATCGCAACGTTATTCTTGATTCCTTGCCCTTACTTTATGCTTCTTTGGAAAAGGATGGCATTTTAGTAACTTCTGGCTTTTTGAAACAAGATTTAGCGTTATTAGAACAAAATGCCTTGCAAGTTGGCTTAAAAACCAAACGGATACATACTAAAGGCCGTTGGGTTTGCGTTGAATTTGTGAAATAAGGAAATGAGGTATGGGAAATGCAGAAGAAAGGTGGGGTTCTCCCTCTTACCTTTCTATTGCTTTTTAGCCAAAAATTGTTTTGTTTTATTTATTTTTACGCATTGGCTTAAGCCATTTTGGTGGAAGTTAGAAGGTATTCCGCAAGAGCCATTAGGAGTAGTCATGACTTTTGGTTTTCCAAAGGAAAATCATGCGCATTGAAAGAAGTCTTTATACACTCTACTTTCTACCATCTACAAAACCTTTAAAAAGGTTCTTTCCTAAGAAAGAAAACGGTTTAAAGACCGTAATTGCTATAAATCTAAACAAATTATGATCAAAAGAATATTGGTACTATGCCTAGCCCTAGTGGCAAGTACTGCCCTATTAGCCCAAACTCCTAAAGAATTTTCTACTAGTAAAGGTGAATTTATCAAGCAAGCTGATGCTTTTATGAACGCTACGAAGCGGGAAGATGTAAAAGAAACCCTTGAAATATTTGAAGATTATTTAATGAGTGGCAGCTTTACCGACCAACAATTTACCAAAATAAAAGAGGTAGGCGATGAAATGCTCAAGAAGAAAATGCGTGCTTATCCTCACTTTAGGAATTACTTCGAATCCCTAAATAAAATAGTAGAATCCAAGCAGATTGATTCCAAATTCTCTTCCTACATCAGTGTTACGAGACAAATATTAGATAACCTAAAACCAGGACAATACTCACCTTATTCCAACTTCTTAAAATTTGCAGCTTCTTTATTTCAAGAAAAAGCACTCTACACATCTTCTGGCGGTTCCAAATGGTTGACTACCTCTGAACGTTATGAATTTACCTTTAAAGATGGACTGCCCGTTATAAAAATAGCTGAATTAGATTTAATTGGAATTCGTAAAAAGGACTCTATTGTCATTCGTAAAACAAGCGGAGAATACTTTCCTTCCGAACATCTTTGGAAAGGAACTAAGGGCGAAGTACATTGGGAACGCAAAGGAGCCGACCAAGATGCTCATGTTACTTTTGATAAGTACACCATTGAGGTCAAAAAATCAGGTTATGAAGTACCTGATGCCCAACTACACTTCCCTCAATACTTTAAAGCCCCAACTAAGGGCGTTTTTCAAGATAAAATCATTGTTGGTACAAACGCAACAAGCAAAACTTACCCTCGCTTTGAATCTTACACAAAACGAATAGAAATCAACGATATTGGCGAAGGAATTAAGTATTCTGGAGGTTTCCGATTATATGGAAGAGATGCCATTGGTTTTGGTGATAAGAAAAACTTGGCTATCATTGATTTCTACAACAATCAAAATAAGCTCGTCGTTAAGGCAGAGTCGGAATCTTTTGTCATTCGAAAAGGCGAAAGAATTGTTTCTGATGGAGCTATAGCAAGGATTTACTTTGATGAAGACTCAATATTCCACCCCAATGTTGGGTTTAAATTTGACATTCCTTCTCGTACACTCTCCTTAAATAGAGGCGATCATGGTAGTGCAAAAACACCATTTTTTGATTCTCACCACAATTTCGATGTCCAAGCAGAAAATATCAATTGGGCCATAGATAGTAGCCGTATTGAGATAGGAAGGCCTGGCCCTGCTGCTATGGAAACCGATGTTGTGCTAGAATCACTGAATTTCTTTCAAGAAAATCGATATAGGAGATACCAAAGTATTGCAACTACACATCCTATAGCCCAAATTCGAACCTACTGCGAGCAGGTTGGTACACGAGAAATCCATGGCGAAGACTTAGCAACGACTATGAATAGGAATTACGATTTGACCTCAATACAGAGCTTATTAAATAATCTGGTCGAAGATGGTTTTATCTATTATGATCCCGACACCAAGATGGTCACAGTAAAGGATAAGGTTTTTTCTTGGGCGGATGCTAGTGTCGAAAAAATAGATTACGACATCATTAGAGTCCGTTCTAAAGGGGATTCCAAAACCTCCAACGGCTACATTAACATCAATGATAACTCAATGATGATCGATGGTGTCAAAAACGTCATTATATCTGATTCTCAACTTGTTGTTATTAAGCCTTCTGATAGAAAACTAAAAATAACCAAGAATAGAGGGATGGAATTTGATGGGCAAGTTTACGCGGGGTTTGGTATTTTTAAAGGCAAAGAATTTGATTTCAATTATCGGCGTTTTGGGATGAATTTAGATAGTGTAAAATCGTTACTCATTCGAATAAAAGTAGATGAGGATGTCGATGGAACTCCACTTATCCAACCACTCACCACAAAAATTGAGAAGTTAACGGGTTCTTTACAAATCGATGCCCCAGGCAATAAATCAAGTCGAGAAAATATACCCGAATTTCCTTCTTTTGAAAGTACGGCAAAATCCTATACTTACTATCAAGATCGGAAGATTCAAAACAATGCTTATAAAAAAGATGATTTTTTCTTCGAATTGGATCCTTTCAATTTTGACAGTTTAGATTCCTTTGATCCGGATCATCTTTCTTTTGATGGAACGATGCATACGGCCAATATCTTCCCAGAATTTGAGGAAGAGTTGCGCATTCAGAAAAAGGATTTATCCTTAGGATTTCAAACGGTTTCTCCTCCAGAAGGCTACGATATTTATAACTCTAGAGACAAAAGCAAAGGAAAGTTCACCAATGAAATAAGCCTTAGTAATGAAGGCCTTATCGGGAAGGGAACGATTAATTATATCAACTCCGAAATGGCTTCCGATGAAATCTTATTCCTCCCCAATCGAATGAAAGCAGAAGCGAATTCTTTCAATATTGCTGAACAACGAGGAGGAATCGAATTTCCTGAAGTAAATGCTGTAGATGTAGATGTGGATTGGGAACCTTATAAGGATAGTATGTATATCAAATCTGATGGTGTCCCTTTCGAGTTTTTCGATGGCGCAAAAAATCTAGAAGGTAGCTTAGTATTAACACCTGGTGGTCTCTACGGAAATGGTACTTTAGATTGGAAAGAGGCAACACTAACGTCGGATCTCTTACTCTTTAAAGCAAAAGGGGTAAGTGCTGATACTGCCAACCTAAGCATCAAGGCTTTGGATACGGAAGCAGAATTAGCCTTCAACACCAAAAATGTAAAGACAACTCTAGACTTTGAAAATGAAATCGGTACGTTTGAATCCAACAACAAGAAGGATGCAAACACCGAAATGCCTTATAACCAGTACAAAACTTCATTGGATAAATTTAGCTGGAACATGAAAGCGCAAACCATTCATTTTGAGTCTTCTACTGGTGCTGGTGGTTCTTTCGTTTCTACTAGACGAGATCAAGATTCGCTCAACTTTAAAGCATCTAAAGCCAGCTATGATTTGGCGACTAATATTCTAAATATCGAAGGTGTTCCATTCATTCACGTTGCTGATGCTACGATTTATCCTGATGAAGGCGCTGTAACCGTTCAGGCACAAGCCAAAATGGATATGCTTCCTAATGCAAAAATCATTGCAAACCGCGAGAATCAATATCACACGATCAATAAGGCTAACGTCCATATTTTCAGTAGAAAAAACTACAAGGCTAGTGGCTACTATGAGTACAACTTAGCAGGTAGAGAACAAGAAATCAAATTTAGTGATATTGTTGTCAAGAAGACGAAAAGCAAAAAATATGTAACGAAAGCTAGTGGTAATGTAGGTGCTGGAAGCGAATTTTATGTCGATGAAAAAATTGGTTATAAAGGGAAAGTGCTACTAAGCGCAAACTCTAAAAACCTTATATTCAAAGGTTACGCAAAAATAAACACACCTTTACTAAAACGAACGAATTGGTTCTCCATAAACAGTAAGGTCGATAAGAAAAATGTGTTTTTAACCTATGATACTCCCAAAACACCAGAGGGGTTAAAGTTGCATACAGGACTTTTGCTTAATCAGGATTCATCCATTGTTTATCCTTCTATCCAAGCTACACCAATACTTAGAAGAGATTATAAAATCTTCACTGCCAAAGGTGTCGTTTGGCACAATAAGCCTCGTCAACTCTTTCATTTTGGTGATTCTTCCAAAATATTCCTAAATACCCGTAGAGGCAACAAGCTTACATTCAATGAGAAAAATGGAGAAATTGACTCCGAAGGAAAATTCACCTTTGGTACAGATTTCAAAAACTATATAACAATAGATGCCGCAGGTGCTGCAAAAACGAGTGTTTATAGTGGAGAAGTAAATTTTGATGTCTTGATGGGCGTCAATATGCCTCTACCTGAAAAACTTATGAGTATTCTAGCAGATGATCTCTATGGTTTTGGTGCCGATCTTCCTGATGTAGATCTGTCAGGTGACCATGTCCCCAATGCCTTTGCAGAATTTGTACCTGATGATAAAAAGCTGGATAGGATGGTTAGTGACCTTGGAAATGGCTTAAATGTCTCCTTACCCAAGGATATAATCTACTCCATCTTTTTTAATAAATTAAAATTGAAATGGGATCCTGATATCCAATCTTTTGTCTCAACAGGACAAGCGGGAATCTCGACTGTCGGTGGAAAACCTGTAGACAAAATGGTCAAATGCTATGTGGACATTCAGAAAATACGAGGTTCCAAAGATATTTTCACCATCTATATCGAATCTCCTAGTGATGAATGGTACTACCTTACTTATCAAGATAAACTGTTGTTGACCATTTCTTCGAATATGGAATATAATGACGTTATTCTTTCTGCAAAACGAAAAGACTTGAAGTTTAAAATGGAAGATGGGGAAGAAGTTGAAGTGGATATATCGAACGTAAACTCTATGAACTACTTCAAGAGCCGTATGCGTGCGATTGGTAGTGGTAGTCGACCTGCTGGAGGAAATGATGGTGGAACAAATGACGGTGGTGGCCTAGATGATAGCAGTACTCCAGAAGAAACGCCTGACAACATTAACACTCCACCAGATGGTGGTAGCTCCCCAGGTAGCTTCTTAGACGAAGGCCCTGATGCGGAACCCTCTTCACCAACAACTCCTCCGGATGGCGGTAGCAAACCAGGCAGTTTCTTAGATGAAGGCCCCGATGCCGAACCAACCTCACCAACTACTCCACCTGATGGCGGTAGCAAGCCGGGTAGTTTTCTTAATGAGGGCCCTGATGCAGCGCCTAGTGATGATGGAGGGAATGAAAAAACGGATGATGGCGGCTCTTCATTAGAAAATGATACGACACCCAAAGGAATAGAGGCGCCTCCTGCTCCTGTACCTGCACCAGTAATAGAACCAGCTCCAGCGGCAGTTCCTGTTCCTGAGATAAATGATATACCTGAAGACGGTAGTGACGATGGAGGGAAATAGAGTATTCCCTTATTAGAAAGAAAAAATCCCGATTGTAATGCGTACAATCGGGATTTTTTTGTTGGTTAGAAACTGTTTATCCATTTATCGTAGCAGCCTCTAACTCCTCAAATACTCTTTTTGCCACCAGCAATCCAGAAATTGATTTAGGCATTCCTGCATAGGATGCTACAGTTTCCAAAACTGCAACAATTTCTTCTTTTGCAACCCCTTGACTAAGAGCCGTTCTTATATGAACTTCTAAGGGTTTATCTAAACCACCTTGAGCGGCAATAATAGAAATGACACAAAGTTCTCTTATTTTAGGAGAAAGTGTTTGGTCCGAATATAGATTATTTGCAAAATAATCATGAACATGGTTTACAGTTCTAGGGCTCAAATCTGCAATTGAGGAAAGAACATTTTTTCCCATCGCACCAAATACTTCTTCGCATCGATCCAGTTTCTTTTTTGTTTCCATAATATATTTTTATCAAATTCTGCCGGGATAAACTTTCAGCGCAGCTTCTAAGCAATCCAAAGCAGCTTTAAGATCCTCTATATTAAGAACATAAGCTAATCTCGCTTCATTCTTTCCAAGCCCTTCCGTAGCATAGAAACCAGTGCCTGGCGCCATCATTACCGTAGCTCCATTATGCTCAAAATCTTCTAGGAGCCATTTGCAAAAATTATCGGTATTATCCACGGGAAGACGAACGAAGGTATAGAATGCACCTTTAGGTGTGGGGCAAGTAACGCCCTCCATTTCATTCAATCGCGCGACTAGGACTTTTCGACGACGATCATATTCCTCAATGGCTTCTTCGATATAAGTTGACTCTACATCCAAGGTTGCTTCTGCTAGTATTTGAGCAAAAGTAGGAGGGCTCAACCGTGCTTGAGCGAATTTCATTGCGGTAGCAATAACGTGTTTATTCCTAGAGACAATAGCTCCTATACGCGCACCACAAGCGCTATAACGCTTTGAAATTGAATCAAATACAATCGCATGTTCTTCAAGCCCATCTATGGTAAGAACAGAACAATATTCTTCACCACCATAACAAAACTCACGGTACACTTCATCCACAAATAAAAACAGGTTATGCTTGGTCACAATCTCCTTCAAAGCCAACAATTCCTCTTTAGAATAAAGGTATCCTGTAGGATTAGATGGGTTGCAAATCATGATGGCTTTTGTCTTTGACGTGATTAAACGCTCAAAAGCAGAAATCGGCGGTAAGGCAAAACCATCATCAATTTTAGCCGTAATAGGTTTTACAGTAACACCTCCAGCAATAGAAAAACCATTATAATTCGCATAGAAAGGCTCTGGGACGATAATCTCATCTCCAGGATCAAGACAGGACATGACACCAAATAAGATGGCCTCTGATGCTCCAGTAGAAATGATGATATCTTCATGACTAATCACAGCACCAAAAGATTTGTAATAATCCGTCATTTTCCTTCTGTAAGATTCAAAACCAGCAGAGTGACTGTAGGCTAGAACCTTAATATCTTTCTCCTGTACAGCTTTTATGGCAGAAGGAGGCGTTGGAATATCCGGTTGTCCGATATTCAAGTGGTAAATCTTTTTACCCTTTCTTTTTGCTTCCTCGGCGAAGGGGACCAACTTCCGAATAGGGGAAGCGGGAAGCGAATTTCCTCGATTTGATATAGTAGGCATGGCGCAAAAATAAAAAAGCACTGCCAGAAAGCAGTGCTTTTAAGAATAAATATTTTAAAGAAATTATCCTTGAGGTGTAATTAAGCTCTTAGGCTTAGTAGGAACACCTTCAGGTTCTTTCTCAACTTTTCCTTTAATCGTAAGAACGATAGGTTGTGCTTCTGCATTCGTCTGCATGCGAACCGTTTTCGTGAATGGCCCGATACGCTTAGTATCATAACGTACTTCAATCTCTGCGCTTTCTCCTGGAAGGATAGGCTCTTTAGGATAACGTGGTACAGTACAACCACAACTTCCTTTAGCACTTTGGATAATAAGTGGCTCAGTTCCATCATTTATGAAAGGGAACTTTCTAACACCATTAGCTCCTTGTGTGATGGTACCATAATCTACCTCCTTAGAATTAAACGTCATCTTTGCACCTGATACAGGTTGGGGAGCAACAGCAGGTGAAGCATGGTCATGCTTGTGATTATGCCCAGCGTGATCATGTCCTTTATGATCGTGTCCCTTAATAGAAGTAGCAGTTTTTGTTTTGTCAGTTCCCTGAGCGAAGGAAACCGTAGCGACAAAAAATAAAATCGCTAACAGAGGTAATAATTTTCTCATCGTTTAATCAAGTTTTATAAATTTTCTATTGCAAAAATAATCATTAAGACCGATAATTCAAATTTCCACAAAATCAGGAAATGAATCAGGACAGTCAATAGCTTTCAATTATTGTACCAAACGGATCTTAAAAACCTAGAAGGAAACAACCAATTCCGTTATAGAAATGTAACTTTTAAGCACGTTTTTCTGAACGAAAAAATAACAAATGGAATTTTACAAAAAAAAGCACAACGAACACAACAACTTGTAAAACAGCAAACAAAGCACTAAACAGGCCAAAAAAACTAGTCAAATGTAGGCTCAATTTTTAAAAATAGTCTCAGGTGTTCCATTTTTCTCCTCTATCAATATATAGCAGAATTCAAGGTAAAATTAAGGTGATTTTTATACCTTTGCAGTAACATCCAAAGGGATATTCTATACATAAGGCTAAAAGCTTAAACTGTAGTCAAATTATGACTCTAATATACGGTTCTTAAGAAAGATAAACAATTATTTGTGACTTGATTTTTTAAGATAAGGTATTAACAAACAATTTTCAATCAGCACCTTTGCAAAGCACAAATCAAATAGGTTTATTACAAATACAAGCCCAATAATTTTGTTTTAAGCGGATTGCCCAATGAATCTTGTTGATTATAGTGCCACGAGTAGAGCGCCATGTTTATATATGATTCAGCATTCATGGTTCGATGTTAAGGATAAGTTAAAAGCCATTTTTCTTCTAAACAATTTCCTTCTTCTTAGTATATATAATGCAGTTTGAATAATCACATCTGCTATCAATTTTTTAAAATTTCGCAAAATGCCGGAAAGCCAAGTTATGTCTGCTAAAATTAGTCCATCAAAACAACAGTTTTTAAAGGAAGTAATCAATGACTACCGCATCTGCTGTATAAGTAGAGAGGCTAGTATTATAGCACGTAGCGAGGTTCTTAGTAAAGGTCGGGCTAAATTTGGGATCTTAGGTGATGGCAAGGAGGTTCCTCAGGTAGCCATGGCTAGAGCTTTTAAAAAAGGAGACTTCCGTTCAGGGTATTATCGAGATCAAACCTTTATGTTTGCTTTAGAT
Source organism: Saprospiraceae bacterium (assembly GCA_020631545.1). Classification (GTDB taxonomy): domain Bacteria; phylum Bacteroidota; class Bacteroidia; order Chitinophagales; family Saprospiraceae; genus JAHDHB01. The sequence continues at coordinate 14,962 of JAHDHB010000076.1, forward strand.
TTAGATTATATCAAACCTTACTTTGCCCAATTATATGCGGATCCTGTAAATGATTCTTTCTCTAGCGGAAGACAGATGAATTCGCACTTTGCAACTCCTTTTAATGATAAAAATGGAAATTGGTTAGAGCAGAAGTCTTTAAAAAATATTACTTCGGACATATCACCAACTGGTGGACAAATGGCTCGGTCTGTAGGCTTGGGGCTTGCCTCCAAATACTACAGGAATAGCCCGCATTTCAAAAATGACAATTTATTTTCAACCAATGGTAATGAAGTATGCTTTGCGACCATTGGCGATGCCAGTACTTCAGAAGGTGTTTTTTGGGAATCCATTAATGCCGCAGGAGTCCAACATATCCCCTTAGCGGTTTCGGTATGGGACGACGGTTTTGGGATTTCCGTACCTATTGACTATCAAACAACAAAGAAGAGTATATCTGCTATTCTCGAAGGTTTCCGCTTAAATGAAGAGGGGGAAGGTATTGATATTTATACGGCTTATGCTTGGGACTACCCCAAGCTTTGTGCTTTATATGAAAAAGGAATAGATAAAATTCGAAAAACGCATATTCCTGCTGTCTTCCACATCATGGAATGTACACAACCCCAAGGGCACTCCACCTCTGGAGCCCATACACGTTATAAAACAAAGGATCGCTTAAATTGGGAAGGTGAAAAGGATTGTATTGAGCACATGAAGGCTTGGATGATTAAAGTCGGCATTGCTACTGAGGAAGAGCTCGATACGATTAGAAAGGACGCTCGATCATTTGTCCGACAACAACAAAAAGAAGCTTGGGAAGCTTTCTCTAAACCAATCCTTGCTGATTTAGATTATTTAGTTAATACTATAGGTTCTATTGATGCCCAAACTTCTTTGGGAAATGAACTAAAAGATATTCAAAGAGATCTTAAAAACCTTAGACGTTCGAATCCTTATCGTCGTGATCTAATTCAGGCAGCCAAGAAAACGCTTAGATTGCTTGGAAATGATTCGGTTTCTAGTAGACAAGCACTAGAAGAATGGCTGACACAAAATTTAGACAAGGGAAAAGAATGGTACAGCACCTTACTCTACAGCGAAGACGAAAATTCTGCACTGCATGCAAGCAATATTCCCGCAGAGTATGATGAGGATGCGAAGAGTGTTCAAGGAAGGCTTGTCGTCAATGCATGTTTTGACAATCTGCTGAATAAATACCCTGAGGTCGTTGCCTTTGGGGAAGATGTTGGAAACCTAGGGGATGTCAATAAAGGGTTTGATGGTCTTCAACTTAAGTATGGAGAACATCGGGTTTTTGATACCGGTATTCGAGAATGGACAATTATGGGGCAGGCCATAGGCATGGCTATGCGTGGTTTGCGTCCTATTGCAGAAATTCAATACTTGGATTACTTAATGTATGGTTTGGTACCGCTTTCTGATGATGTCTCCACCCTACGCTACCGTACAAAGGGCTTACAACAAGCGCCAGTCATCATAAGAACAAGAGGACACCGACTAGAGGGTATTTGGCATACGGGTTCTCCTATCAGTATGCTTTTAGGTTCACTACGCGGCATGTATTTATGCGTACCTCGCAATATGACACAAGCAGTTGGCTTTTACAATACCTTAATAGAATCTAACGAT